>DSAL01000026.1 GCA_011380095.1 Candidatus Altarchaeales archaeon | reverse complement strand
TATTTTTAACCTGGTTAAACAAAGTATTTGTTTATGGGAAGGCGCATGTGGAAGTGTGTGAACTGCGGTCTTATCGTCTTCAGCGACGAGAGGCCTAATCTGCCGGAGTGGACGAGGGGGCAGGTCTGTAATTTTCAGCCGGTGGATTAGCCGGTGATTTTCGAGGTTACTTCAACCTTGTCTTTAACGTCGATGTCTATGAGTGTCTTCACCTTGAACCCTGTTTTTTCTTCAACGATTTTTTTGCCGCCTCCGCGTCCGATGACGCATCCTATGCCGGCTACATCCACGCCTATTTCCTTGAGCGCGTTTAGGACTGCGAGAAGCGTTCCGCCGGTGCTCACGACAGCGTCGACTATCAGAATCCTGTCTCCGGGTTTGACAGAGTTCATGTATAGGGTTCCCTTGGAGTATCCTGTCGACTGGTCCAGTATTTTTTCGCCGGGCAGCCAGTACTGGCGTTTTCTGATTATGTTGACTGGAAGCCCAGTGAGCTGTCCGAGTACTGTTGCAATGTGTATGCCCATCGCCTCCATGGTAAGGATGTAGTCTGCGTTTATATCGAGGTTGTCGCGCAATGCCATGCACGTCTCCATCATCAGGTCCGGCTCGATTGGAGGTATAGAATCCGTCAGGGGGTGGATGAAGTATTTGTATTCCCCCCTTGTTATGACCTGCGCGTTTTTCAGGCTTTTTTCCAAAAGTTCCAGGCTCATCCCGTATTATACTATGTTTTGCTTGTTTTTTAACAAGGTAGTTTCAAGTCTTTTTCAGGTGAATTGATTATGGGAAGTGACGAGGCGGATTTGTCGAGGATTGCCGGGGATTTGAATTCTCATGAGTCGAGGGTTAGGGATGTTTTAGGGCATCTGGAAAGTTCTTTGGACCAGGTTCACACTATTATCTCGGATATTGAGTCGACTTACGGCGAGCTTTCGTCTTTCGGACTGGACCATACCGGCGACGAAGAATCCCAGATACAGAACGCTTTAAGCCAGCTTTACTCAGTAAAATCGTATCTTGAGACCGCAATCAGCGAGCTGCACAGCGTCGACCTGCCAGGCTATATCGACTAGGATGAGGTTTGCGAGAGTATGGGTGTTTCTGCTGAAAAAATCAACGAACAAAGGGCTGTTTTAAAGCCTGTTGTCGTGGGAGGCTCCGGCTTGAACGGTCTTGCACCATACGAACTTTTTTCAAGATACAGGTGGTATGGAGAGTCCACAATAAAACTATTGGACTTCTGCCGGATTAAGGCGGGTGAACGAGTTTTGGATATTGGATGCGGGACAGGCACTTCCACAAAATACATTCTAAAGCGGGTGGGGCTGAAAGGTTCTGTCGTGGGCCTTGACGTGGACGAGCGGATGCTTGACGACACGCGCAAAAAGTTCGGGGAGGATAACGTTAGGTTTGTCGCGGGAGACGCCCGCGATGTCGCAAGGATTTTGAAGCCGGGATATGACGCGGTATTATGCTTTAACGGAATGCATTTGATGCGCGACCCGTATGAAGTTTGCGCTGGCGCCCACGACGTCTTGAAGACTGGGGGGGTCTTCGGCTTTAACGTCGGCTTCTTTCACGGAGACGCCGAGTCCCACAGGCTTGGGATAGCGATAGGACGCGAAATATTCAAGGTCGCGGGCGAGAAGGGTTTGAAAAAAGAGGACGTTAGCGTAGGCCAACGGATTAGGAGGATGAGGGTGGGTGATTACGAGGATTTTATGGCGGGAGCTGGATTCAAGGGCGTTGCAAGCGAGATTTTCGAGTACGAGCTTCCGGCTGAAAGTCTTGTGATATTCTTCAGGACCCGCGGCGCCAGCCTTGACATTCTCCCGGATATAGACTCTAATCTTCGCGCGGACATTCTCTCGGCCGCCGCCAGAAATGTTTTGGAAAAAAACGATTTGAAGAGCGTGAGGCGGAACTGGCTTTACGTGCGGGGCGTTAGGACAGTCTGAACATTTTTTCTTTTCCAATGTTTTTGGAGCCTATTTTTCTTTTTGAAACAATATATATTCCAATGAATCTTATGACTGTCGGAACCCTTGCGCTCGACGACATTAAAACACCGTTTGGGGAGGTTAAGGGCGCATTGGGCGGGAGCGCCACCTATTTCGGCTTGGCCGCAAGCTTTTTCACTGAATGCGGGCTGATTGGGGTTGTGGGCAGTGATTTCCCGGAAGAGCATTTGGATTTTCTAAAGTCCAAAAAACTTGACTTGTCGGGAATTGAAGCGGCGTCCGGCAAAACATTCCGCTGGAGCGGTTCGTACGAGTTTGACATGAACCAGGCCCACACGTTAAAGACCGAGTTGAATGTCTTGTCGGAATTTAATCCGAAGATTCCCGGCGGCTTCAGGAATTGTGAAATACTGTTTTTGGCGAACATCGACCCGGACCTCCAGCTTGAAGTGCTTGAAAAGGTGAAGCCGAAGTATTGTTTTGCGGACACCATGAACTTTTGGATTGAAGGTAATCGAGAGTCTCTCGATGAAGTTTTTGGGAGGGTTGACGGGATAATCATAAACGATTCGGAGGCAAGGCAGTATTGCAAGACCCCCAATCTTATCGCGTGCGGTAAAATCCTTTCAAGATTGAATGACGGCAAGGTTATAATAAAGAAGGGCGAGCATGGAATACTTTATTTCTCCGAAGAGCGATTTTTCAGCCTGCCCGCATATCCCGTCGAAAATCTTGTGGACCCGACTGGCGCCGGCGACAGTTTCGCGGGCGGCACGCTCGGGCATCTTGCAAAGCACGGGGAATTTAGCGACGAGATGATGAGGAAAAGCATCGTGTGCGGTAGCACTGTCGCAAGCTATGTCGTTTCGGGATTCAGTGTCGACGGGATTAAGGTGCGAACACACGAGGATATTGAGTCGCGCTACCAGCATTTCAGAAACATCGTCGCATTCGACCATAATCTTTGAATTTTCTTTTATTTTCGCGAGGCTACATGCTGTTTTCTTCTTGCAAGGTTTGCCGCCGCCTTTCCGGCTTTTTCCAAAATCTCCGCCTCCCCTTCGACAACCCGGTTTTTCATGAGTATTTTGCCGGCGACTATTGTCGTGTCGACCGTGCTTCCGCTTGCGGAATAAACCATGTTGCTTTCGAAATTGTGGTTCGGAGTCATCTCGGGAGTCCTGAGGTTTATTAGTATTATGTCGGCGGCCGCCCCTTCCCTGATTATCCCGCCGTCGTATGCTAGGGCTTTAGCGCCGTTTATTGTCGCGCACTCCAAGACTTTTTTGGCTGGAAGCCGTGTAGGGTCGTTGAAATGGTGTTTTTGGAGTAGCGCCGAAATCTTGATTTCCTCGAACATGTCGAGGTTGTTGTTGGAGGCGCATCCGTCGGTTCCCACGCACACGTTGACTCCGGCCTGGGCGAGCCCGCCGTAGTCGAGGGCTCCGCCGACCGCAAGCTTCTTGTTGGAGGTCGAACAGTGGGCTATTGAAACCTTTTTTTCGCCTAAAAGTTTTTTCTCGTCCTCGCCGAGCCAGACGCCGTGCGCGCACATTAGTCTTTCATTCAAGAGTCCGCACTCATCCAAAACTTTTGTCGGCGTAGCCCCGTATTGTTTCAAACAGTCTTTTACTTCTTGTTCTGTTTCCGAAAGGTGCGTGTGGAGCAGAAGGTTTTTTTCCTTTGAGTATTCGGCGCACCATTTCAAGCTTTCTTTTGAGACGGTGTAGACTGCGTGCGGGCTGATGGCGACTTTTATATTCGGGTTTTTTCCACCGTATTTTGAGACTATCTTCTCGTTCAATTTCTTTTCTTTTTCGGCGCGCTCCGGGTCGTTCATGTCGATGAAGACTTGGCTTAACACCGCCCGGATTCCGGATTCTTCCGCCGCCTTGTATGCCCCGTCGAAAAACCAGTACATGTCGTTCATGCAGGTTGTCCCCGTCTTTATCATCTCAAGGCACGCGAGTTTCGTGCCCCAGTAGACGTCATATTCTGTGAGTTTGGCTTCGAGAGGCCAGATGTGTTTGGAAAGCCAATCTTGGAGGGGCAGGTCGTCTGCATATCCCCGCATGAGCGTCATGGCTGCGTGCGTGTGGGTGTTGACGAGTCCCGGGAATATTGCCTTGCCGTCGGCTTCGATTGTCTCGTCGGCGTCGTGTTTTTTCCCTATCTCGGATATTAGGCCGTCTTCTATGTAGAGGCTTGTTTTTTTCCCGTTGTGCAGGGAGTCTTTGATTTGTATCGAGCTCATCCGACCACCTTTCTGATTAGCTCCTCCAGGTTTTTTCGGTTGGATTGCGCTGATTCTTTCACGTCCTCAAAGTCGATGGCCCCACCGATTCCGTTGGCGTAGTTGTCGACCGTGCAGATGCTCGCGTAGGGTATTTCAAGTTCTTTTGCGAGCGTGGCTTCTGACGCCATGGTCATTCCGACAACGTCAGCGAAGTGTGAGAGCATTTTGACTTCCGCCTTCGTCTCGAATCTCGGCCCTTTTGTTTGGATGTAGACGCCGGAGTTTATAGTCTTGAGCTTCATTGATTTTGCCGCGGAAATTATGTTTTGCCTTAATTTTTCGTCGAGTTCGGGAACCTCGTGGACGACTTTGTCGTCGTAGAATGTCGGAATGTCTGCGAGTTGGATGTAGTCGCCTGGTATGATGAGCGAGCCGGGCGTGATTTCGGGCTTTAGGCTTCCAGAACTTGAAACGCCGATGATGAGTTCGGCCTTGAGTTTTGAGAGCGCCTTGATGTTGGCCTTGTGGTTTATTATGTGGGCGGGGGTATTGCCGTCAATACCGTGTCTTTGGATGAACGCGAATTCGTCTGACTTGAATACGTCTGCGCTTCCATGGCTGGTACTGATTTTTTCTTTCCTGAGGTTTTTGAATGATTCGAGCCTTGGGATTGCGGTTCCCGCGATTACTGCCTTCAAATTTTTGCACCTGGTTTTAATAAAGATTGAAGCATATTTAATTAAATCGAGGTGTTTTGTGGTTGGAAGCTTCCAGGAAT
The DNA here is from genome assembly GCA_011380095.1 of Candidatus Altarchaeales archaeon. Taxonomy (GTDB): domain Archaea; phylum Altiarchaeota; class Altiarchaeia; order IMC4; family SCGC-AAA252-I15; genus DSAL01. The sequence continues at coordinate 6,545 of DSAL01000026.1, read as the reverse complement.
ATTGTTGAACGCATAAGGTGGAAGTCTGTTGGCGCGGTCCTTGCGGCAATCTTAATAGTATTAGTTCTTTTGACTGTCCTACCCTCAAAAATAAGCTTGAGCCATGCTGTTGCAGTTGGAGTTAAAGTCGTGCCTGACCGCATTCCCGCGGGAGGCGATCCTGTAGTCAACATTGAGGTTGAGAACCGGGACAGGGAGAATTCGAGGACTCTCACTTTGACTGTCAAGACTTTTGACCCGAGCCTTAAGTTTGCGGACACGCTCACGCAGGTTTATACTGTAAACAACATTAATGTGGGGCCGAGGGAGGTCAGGAGGTTTCAGGTCAAGCTGAATTCGAGTCCGGGCGCGGTTCCCGGTAAATATACTGTCGAGGTCAGGGCGACTACGGATTTGGATTTGGAGGCTTCTGTGAGCAGGGCTTATGTTGAGGTGGAGTCGGTCAGGTAGCCGACTGGTTTTTAGAAATTCTATTTCCAGAAGAAGTTTTTTTGTGTGGGGTGCTTTGGAGTCGGGCAGAAGGTTTTCAACCCTTCATCCCTTGCGTAATGAGAGGGGATTCTTCTTTTTTGCGCCCAAACCACCTGGATTGTATCCTGACAGTTTGTTTACTTTCAACATCACTCCAATCTTTTCGCCGGATTTTTTCAAATCCCGCAAAGATGCTGGAAGTTTTTCCGGGCGTATTTTTCGAAGTTGCTCGATTGCTCCGCACCCCACAGTTTTTTCCTTGACTGTTGGTTGCATAATACCATACGCAGTTCAAGTATAAAAATCATACGTCATCATACAAAGTAATATTTAATATGATTGTTGGTTTGGCGGACAGTGTTCGAAAAACCCTTTTTAATAGCGTGTGACAATATTTCCATACGAGTTTTTTGGGGGAAAACACAGTGTCTCAAGAGCTGAAGGAAAAGACCGCGCTGATATCGCTTTTCGCAAACATCATGCTCGCAGTAATAAAACTGATTTTCGCCCTAATCTCAAACGCGTCGCTGCTACTCCTCGACGCAATACACTCGATAACTGACTCTCTTTCCGCAATCCTCGCCTACTCGAGCATACGGCTACAAACACAGGAGAAGGACAAGACTTACGGCATAATGCACCAGCTTGAAAACATCGCCTCAATCATAATATCATTCATAATATTTTTCGGAGCATATGAAGTCTACAAGCGCGCGATTAATCCAAGCCTCATTTTCGCAAACAAGCTTCCAAGTTATCCCATCGCAATCGCGGGCGCAATATTCGCGATGCTCGTCTGCTACGTCATAAGCAAGTACGAGACACGGATAGGAGAGAAGACCAAGTCGAACGCCCTGACTTCAGACGGAAAGGAGTGGAGGATGGACATGTACTCCTCGCTCGTCGTCCTCATATCGCTTGTCGGCTCACTCATTGGGATACAACTGAACAAGATTGCGGGAATAATCATCGCGCTCTTCATCGTCAAGGTAGGAGTGGAAGTCCTGATGAAAGGTCTTTCATCATTCATCTCAGAATTGTACGACGAGATGGACGGTGAAAACAGCGTCAAAAGACAGGATGGGAAAACCTTCCTCGATAGCGCCCAGCGCCTCTTCAACCACACGAAAAGAGCATGGAAGTATGCGATAGTCGCCTTGGTATTAATCTATTTTGTGTCTGGAGTTTACGTGGTCGAGCCTGATGAGCAGGCTCTTGTGAAAAGATTCGGAAGCTATGTCGGAGTGAAATCCAATCCCGGACTCCACTACCACATGCCATACCCTGTTGAGGCCGTCATGAAAGTCAAGGTAACCAGCTCTTATCGCGCGGAGCTCGGATTCAGGCTCGCGCAAGAACCGTATGCCGGACTCTCGCCCGAGCTTTGGGAGTCAAGCCATTCGAGCGGCGGATACCAGAAGGTGCTTGACGAATCGCTAATGATCTCGGGCGACGAGAATATCGTGGACGTCAACACGGTAGTCCAATACCGGATTAGTGATGCGGAAAAATTCGCCTTCAACTCGCGTGAACCCCACATGCTATTGCGGGACGTGATGGAGTCGGTCCTGCGCCAGGTTATTGGGGGCAAAGACATTGACGACGCCCTGACCTCGGGAAAAATCCAGATCCAAGATGAGGCGAAAGAGAAGGCTCAAGAGATTCTCGACGACTACGAGTGCGGGCTTGAGATTGTTGAAGTCCAGTTGCAGGATGTGCATCCGCCAAGCGAGGTCGCGCAAGCATTCAAGGATGTCGCGTCAGCCAGGGAGGACAAGAACAGAATTATAAACGACGCCATGGCCTATCAAAAGGATGTTATTCCGAAGGCGCGGGGCGAGTCTGAAAAGATATTGCTGGAGGCCCAGGCTTATTCGACGAAGAAGGTGAATCTCGCAAGGGGGGACACGGAAAGATTCCTAAAGATTTATGAAGCATACAGGGAGAACGAGGAGATTACGAGGACCCGGCTTTATCTTGAGACCATGGAACAGGTCCTCCCGAACACGAGAATTTACATAGTCGACTCAAGTGCGGTGGCGGGCCAGTATTCGACGCTTCTGCCCCTCATGGACTTGAAGACTACGGTCGTGGCGCAACCACAGTCTTCAACCTACTCCGAAGATTATGGTTTCGGAGGTTATTCCGGGGTTTCAACGATTAGCAAGGAGGGTTTGTACGAGCTGATGGACGAGTCGCCGACATTCCTGTAAGAAAAAAAAGATGAGATCAATGGGGATGAAGTTTGGGGTCGGGAAGACGGGAATGGTTTTCGCAGCCATAGCCGCGGCCTTCATAATCAGCATGTGCTTTTTCGTCGTGGACGAGAACGAGCAGGCGGTAGTATCCCAGTTCGGCCGCCCAGTCAAGACCGTGACAGAACCAGGCCTCTACTTCAAGCTGCCGGAACCAGTCCAAGTCGTCAGACGCTTTGACGTGCGCGCAATGACAAGCGAGTCGGCATTGTCTGAAGTGCTCACATCAGATAAGAAGAATCTTGTCGCAGACTATTACGTAGTTTGGAGGATTGACGACCCGCTCCTGTTCATGCAGACTGTGGTCGACGAGCAGGGCGCGAAATACAGGATTGGAGACATAGTATATTCCGAGATTCGAAGCCAGCTTGGACTCTACGAGCTCGCATCAATCATAAACGCTGACCGGGACGCCATACACGGCAAGGTCACTGAAGAGTCGGGCAAGAAGCTTTCAAAGTACGGCATTTCAGTGTTGGATGTCAGGATAAGAAGGCTTAACTTCCCGGACCAGAACAAGAATTCAGTCTTCAGCAGGATGAGGTCTGAGCGGACGAGGATGGCAAACCAGTACCGCTCTGAAGGCGAGGAGGAGGCGCTTCGAATTCGGGCGGAAACCGACAAGGAGAGGGAACTGATATTGTCCAAGGCAAGGTACAATGCCACAGTCATACGGGGTTTGGCTGACGCCAATGCCGCCAAAATTTATGCGAACGTATATGAAGTCGATCCGGAGTTCTACGAGTTCATCAGAACCATGCAAGCTTACCAGAAAATCATTCCATCCGGAAGGAATACTCTGATTGTTTCATCGGATTCTAAATTATTCAAGTATCTTGATGCAAGTGAAGGCAGATAGGCATGGACTGTTTCGCAAGGCGGGGTGTGAAAAAGATTTTCTCTCTTGCAAGAACAAAGATCCGGCTCGCCAAGGAAGCTGATACGATTGAGTGCGTTCCGGCGCCGCTCCCGTTGGTTGAGATGTTTTTTGGCGAGAAGATATTGACGGTTGAGGGCGCGGAATCTTTTCTGGATGAATTGCGGAATAAAACTGACTTTGATTCTGACGAGTCTTGCGCGAAAACTGGTGCCGCCCTCGCCGACATTGTTGAAGGAGTGAAATACAAGTTTGAGCCGGCAGAGTTCATGTGCCTTTTGAGTAAAGGGGGCTTTCAGGAAATTGAAGAGCGTGTTGCAGGCGGTGAAGTATTGAACATTTTTTTGATGGATGAGACGCCGCGTGAGGGAGTGAACTTGTATGTGGGGTATGACCCGCCCGCAGGTTATCTTCATCTTGGACGCGTCGCAACGAATGTTTCATGGTATCTTGACTTCGCATTCAGGTCGAGCGTATTGTCGGACGGGGAGCGTCTTTTGAACACCCGGGTTTATTCCTCGCAAAAGACGCTTATTCAGGCGGCGGTCGAAAACTGCCTGAAGTATTTCAGCGGTTAAGCCCGTTTTTGTCCTTTTATAGGCAAACTGCGTAGAGTATATTGCCCATATGGGCGATATATTATGGACTCTAAGAAAACCGGAAGGCCAAAGTGTGTGAGGGCCGTCGGAAGAATGCCGGACTGCGACTATTTCAAGCCTAGGGGAATACCTCTTGTGGAACTTGAAAAAGTCACATTAAGCCTAGAGGAAGTCGAAGCCATACGGCTCATCGACATTGAGGGCTTGGAGCAGGAGGATGCTTCCCAAAAAATGAATATTTCCAGAAGGACTTTCGGACGCGACCTGAAAGGCGCGAGAAAAAAGATTTCAGACGCCATAATCAATGCAAAAGCCATCGAAATCAAGGGCGGATGTTATACGACAAAATAGAGGGTGCGGAAATGCCGGACGGAGACGGTGAGGGACAGCGGGAAAGAATCCAGTTGCCCTCGGGAAAAAAAAGGCGAACACGATGAGAATCGAGGACGTGGAGAAATCCAGAAAAATTCTGGGCCTAGGCAACGCCAGCACTCTCGCCGACATCAAGGAGGCGTATAGAAGTTTAGCCAGGGAAAACCATCCCGACAAGGGGGGAAACCCTGAGAAATTCATTGAGGTAGGGCACGCCCATAAAACACTCATGGATTACGTTGAAAATTATAAATATTCATTCAAGCCGGATGATGTCACGGCTCAGCTGGCTTTTGAGAGGATACGAAACAATTACATGAACGACCCCATGTGGGGCAGTGGAGAACATACAAAAAAAGAGGATGAGTAGAAAATGAAGATTGCGGTTGCGACAATGCGGGGCGGGATGGACGACAATGTCTCGCCAGTTTTCGGACGATGTAGTAGCTACACGATTGTAGAAGTTGAGGACGGCCAAATCAAGGGTTTCCAAGTTGTCGGGAATCCCGGTTTTTCAGCGGCCGGAGGCGCGGGCATTCAGGCGGCGCAGTTTGTGGCTGGAGAAAATGCCGAGTACGCTGTCGCCGGGAATTTCGGTCCGAAATCATCCCAAGTTCTTTTGGCCTCAAACATCAAGATGATTCAGACACAGGGGAATGTTTCAGAAGTCGTTGGGCGGATAATCTCTGGCGAACTGAAGCCCATAACAGGCTCGACTGTGACAGACAAGTTCGGCGTGGGCGGGCGCGGAGGAGGCGGTTTAGGAATGGGGCGAGGACTGGGTGGTGTTGGAATGGGACGAGGACGCGGGAGGATGCAGAGATGAAGATAGCGGTGCCGACAGACGGAGATAAAGGCTTGGAGGAGAATGTTTCAGAGCATTTCGGAAGGTCGAACACTTACACGATAGTCGATGACGAGACTGGTGAGGTGAATGTTGTTGAGAACACGAGCGAGCACATGGGCGGGAGCGGAATGCCGCCAGAACTTTTGGCGGGCGAAGGTGTTGACGTCCTCTTGTGCAGGGGTCTTGGAAGGCGTGCGATACAGATGTTTTCCGATAGGAACATTCAAGTCTTTTGCGGAGCCCAGGGAACTGTTTCGGATGCATTAAGCCAGTGGAAGGATGACAGGCTTGAACCGGCAACAGAAGCGTCCGCGTGCGCCCAGCACGCCTTCAGAAGCCATCACCACCATGATGGCGAAAGTCGCCAGCATCATGAAGGCGGCCATGGCCACCACAGTGAAGGAGGGTGCGTGAAAAAATAATGGGGGATATGGAACATATTTACGGTCCGGTGCCGTCAAGGAGGCTTGGCTTCTCGTTGGGCGTTGATTTGGTGCCCCACAAAATCTGCTCGTTCGACTGTGTTTACTGCCAGTTGGGAAAGACGACAGAGAAGACAATAGTAAGAAGAGAGTATGTTCCAGCGGGTGATGTAGTCGCCGACGTCAAGGAATTCCTTGAACGGGGTAAACGATGCGATTACATAACGCTGTCCGGCTCGGGAGAGCCCACGCTGAATTCAAAAACAGGCGAGATTATTGAGGCAGTCAAGTCTTTGACCGGCATTCCTGTTGCGGTTCTGACGAACGGCTCCACCATGACGGACTCTGACGTCAGGCGGGAATTGTCTTTGGCGGACGTTGTGATACCGTCGCTTGATGCGGCTGTGCAATCATTGTTTGAGAAGGTGAACAGGCCGTGCAGGGGAATGAGGGTGGAGGACATTATTGCGGGGATTTCAGAATTCAAGAAATCGTTTAGCGGGAAAGTTTGGCTGGAAGTGATGCTTGTCGACGGAGTGAACGATTCTGAGGAAGCATTCCGGGAGTTGTCTCGCGCGATAGGGAAGATCAAACCGGACAAGGTGCATTTGAATACCGTGGTAAGACCGCCTTGCGAGAGGTGGGCGAAGCCGCTTTCAACAGAACGGCTTGAGGAGATTGCGAACTCCCTAAACGCTGAGG
>DSAL01000045.1 GCA_011380095.1 Candidatus Altarchaeales archaeon | reverse complement strand
ATCAGAAAAACCGCAGAATACTGCGACTTTAAAGTCGCAGATGAATGTGCAAGCATCTTCCGCGGTTTTTCTAAATACCCCTCCATTCATGGCGGGGATATTTATTGCCTGCAACCAATACATTCAATAACGCACGTGGTTTTGAAGATGGCTTCTACAACAAGAATAATGGCATTCCTGATGGTATTGACGATAATCTCGCTTACGGCATCCGCCGCTACCTCCTCAACAGACCTGACACGGCTGGTCACTGTAACGACATTAAAAGGAGATACTACAACAACATTAAAGTCGGCTACCACTACTACACTCCGGTCTGCCACAACAACGACCCCCACGACCACATTGAAGCCTACGACCACAGTCCCAACCACAACTCTTACTCCAATCACTATCCAGCAAAGCGCCGGCACAATGTATTACCGGCCTGCAGGATGTCTGAAATCCTACACCATCTGCGGTGACGGGACATGCGTGAGAGACCCGGCCGACTGCCCGTGCCCGGACAACCTGATAAAATGCCCGAACGGCAGGTGCGTTAAAGACAGGAAGGAATGCGCTACGACAACCACAACCACATTATACGCTTCATGCGACGACATTTCAAGCCCGTCTGAGAGGACGTGCATGAAGGGCGCGTGCCCGCCCAACACAGTGTGCCGGCTCGTTCCAGCATCCTCACAAAACACCGGGTACCTTGCGGCAAACATGCAGCAGGGCAGTGAATGCAAGTGCGTGCCATGCGACTGTGATGAGACTACTACCACTACAACACTCCCCTTGAGGTGTGAGCGTTTGGATGGCGCATCCGAGAAAGTGTGCGCTCAAGGATTATGCCCCGACAACAGGCGCTGTCTTTTCAGCCCTGGAAGCGGCAATACTCTAACATACTATGCTCCCCCGACATGTTATTGCGAGACCACGACCACGACAACTCTTCCAACAAAGTGCGAGGCGATTGAGGATGACCTGGCATCACAGCGTACCTGCAAGATGGGATTATGTCCGCCAGACTCCTACTGCGTCTACAAGCCCGGACAAATACAGTCCGGATATCTTGCCGCAGTCGTAACCTCACCCGGCTCTTGCGAGTGCGTCACAACCACAACCACCCTACCCGGCCAGGTTCGGTGCGAGGCCTTAGATGACGCCTCTCTTCCAACATGCGAGCAAGGTTTGTGCCCGCCGGACTACAAGTGCAGGTACATTCAAGGCGTTACTGCCGCAAACGTTGGCTACTGCCAGTGCGTTTCAGTCACCACAACAACAATTCCAGGACCTGTGAAATGCGAGGCAGTCCAGTTCGCCTCAGAAAACACGTGCACTCCGGCAGTCTGTCCAGAAGGCCAGACGTGCGAACTCTACACAGTCAACTTCGGAAGCACCCAGCAGAAATACTGTGTCTGCATGGGGGGCTCGACGACCACGACAACAATACCAACATGCGAGCTTATCGAGAGTCCGTCATCCAGAATGTGCGCTGAAGGCTTGTGCCCGGATGACCGGCGGTGCGTCTACAGTCCCGGCTCAAGCAATGTGGCAACACACTATGTGCCACCAAAATGCTATTGCGAGACGACAACCACGACCACTCTTCCGACACGATGCGAGGAGATTGACTCGGCATCAGCGTCACAACGAGCTTGCAGGATGGGATTATGTCCCGACAACACCTACTGCGTCTACACTCCCGGACAAGCGCAATCCAACTATCTTGCGGCGGTCGTGACATCACCAGGCTCGTGCGAGTGCGTGACCACCACGACGACTCTGCCAAATCAAGTCCGGTGCGAGGCTATTGATGGTGCGAACGCCAACACCTGCAGTCCGGGAATATGCCCGCCAGAAACATACTGCCGGTATGTCCCCTCCGCGGTCGCAGCTAACATGGGAAGCTGTATGTGCATTCCAACAACCACCACAACACTTCCGGGAGAAGTGAGGTGTGAGGCGGTTGATGATGCGAATCAAAGAACATGCCAGCAAGCATTATGCCCGCCAGACTATGAGTGCAGGCTCATCCAAGGCGCAACTGCCGCAAACGTTCAATATTGCCAGTGCCTCCCAGTAACGACAACAACACTTCCCGGCCCTGTCATGTGCGAAGACGTCCAGTATCCCTCATCCGACACCTGCAGTGCGGCTGAATGCCCCGACGGCCAGCAATGCCGGGTCTATACTGTGAATTTCGGAAGCACCCAGCAGAAGTATTGCGTGTGCATGGGAGATTCGACCACGACAACCACAATACCCGGCGAGCCCATAGCCTGCAAGGACGTGACCAACCCCGGCGAAAACACGTGCGCTCCCGCAGTCTGCCCTGAAGGCATGACCTGCCAGTACTACAGGGCAGTATTCGGAAGTGGAGTGCAAGAGAACTGCATCTGCATGGAGTCGAGCGCGCCAGCACAAAACCAGCAAGGATTCGTCGCAAGACTCTGGCAGTCAATATTCGGGTAAACCTAAATTTGAGGGGCTTATTTTTAACCTCTCACTCCAATTTTTTTTAATAGGTGGGTTGGTGAAGATGAAGAAAAACATAGTTTTACTGTCAATACTTTTTTTAGCAACTTTTTATGTTTCAGCAGACTTGGTGCTAAGCTCTTCTGAAGATGTTGAAGTTATCGGGGGAGGAATCTCCCTTGGTGGCGGAAACACGGTATCCGGCGGAAATGCAAGCGTATCCGGGGGATACGGAAACAGTGCAAGCGGGGATTACGCGACTATCGGAGGCGGGTTTGGTAATTCCGCGATGCAAGACTATAGTTCTGTTTGCGGAGGATTTTCAAATAGTGCGAACGCTTACGCATCCTCTGTCGGAGGCGGCGCCTCAAACATTGCGTCAAGTAGTTATTCCACGGTATCCGGCGGGTTGTCTAATATTGCGGGCGAACAGTCGGCTTTTGTCGGAGGCGGTCAGAGCAATTATGCGGATGGCTTGAACTCCGTTATTGCAGGAGGTTACGACAACTATATCTCCTCTGTTGGCTCAGAATCGGTTATTGCAGGCGGTGGAGAAAACAATATAACCTCATACAACTGTTTTATCGGGGGCGGGCAGACTAATCGTGTATCATCACACCATTCTGCGGTTGTCGGTGGAGAATGGAATAATGCCACAAATTTTCATTCTTTTGTCGGCGGAGGAAAATACAATCTCGCCGACGGAAATAGTGCGGTTGTCGCTGGCGGAAGATACAACAAGGCGACGGCCAGCGGAGCGACCGTTGGGGGAGGTCAACGGTGTTATGCTACAGAAGCACTTTCAACTGTTTCCGGAGGGGAAGACAATACTGCAAGCGGCTCGCGCTCAACCGTTTCCGGCGGAGACACCAATACTGCAAGCGGAGGCTATTCCGCTGTAGCAGGAGGCTGCGGGAATACTGCTGGAGGCGACTATGATTTTGTCGCCGGTGGACAAGATAATACTGCGGAAGGCTCCTATTCTTTCGCAGCGGGAAGGCAGGCTTATGCCGCAACCCCTGGTTCGTTCGTCTGGGCTGACTCGCAGGACGCTTCTTTCGCAACAGCAACGACTGACAACGTATTCCTGATTCGCGCATCAGGAGGAGTCGGAATCACAGGAGACAGTGCTTCAACAGACATTGCAGACCCGCTTGCGACAGTCCATATTGATGACGTATTGCTTCTTGAACCAACAGACAGTCCTTCAGTCTCATGTGATGGGAGTCATGAAGGTGCAATGTATGCTGACGACAGTCTTAACAAGTTGTGCTATTGTGACGGCACGAGTTGGAAGCAGATAGACGACTTCACGCAAACATGCTAATAGCTGTTTCCAGCTATCCTCCTCTTCTTTTTTTCTCGTGGTAGCTTTTGCTGTAGCGGTGGGATTCATCCCGGACTTCCATCAACAAGTGGAGTGCTGGATTGTCTTTTTTCAAAATTATTGGAGTCTTTTTGTCTGGCAGATAAATTTCTTCCTCTTTTTTCGCAAGCGCAATCACTGGGATGCCAGACGGAATCTTTTTGAGGCAGGCGTTCAGCTGGGGCTTCCCGCCGTCGAGCAAGATTAGGTCGGGCCGCTCCCATTCCGGATGGTTGAATCTTCGCCCAACCATTTCCGCCATGTTCCGGCAGTCATTTTGTCCTGGTTGTCGTATCCTGAATTTCCGGTACTGGCTTTTGTCCGCCACGCCGTTGGTGAAGACTACCATCCCGCCGACCGTCGCCTTTTCCCCTATGTTCGAGATGTCGTATCCTTCGATACGCCTTGGCATCTTTGTCAATCCAAGTCCTTTTTGGAGTAGTTCGAGGCGCGAGACCTTCTTTTTCTCGAGTGTTTCCGCGATTATCTGGTGCAAACTGTTTTCAACCGCCATTTCCGCAAGCTTCAAGTATTGCCCGCGGACCGCCATCCTTATCTCGACTTTCCCGCCCCTTATTTCGCTTAATGTTTTCTCCAAGAGTTTCCTGTCTTCAGCTTCGGCTGAAGTGTAAATCAGTTTCGGCGTGATGTCTTCGGTTGTGTAGTGCTGTTTGATGAACGCCTTTACAGACTGTCCGCCGTCCCCGAGATATTCACCCTTCAACGGGTGGTGTAATACCGCCACGACCTTGTGGTCTCGGACCTTCATCTGCGTGATGTTCGCCTTTCCTAAATGAAAAGCATATCCGAGGATGTCCATGTCTTTTAGTTTCGCCGACGACACGTCCTGGGCGACGGATAGCGACTCCATTGCCTCAAACGTCTTTTTCAAGTCACGGGCCTTCTCATACTCGAGTTTCTCGCTCAAATCCTTGATTTCCAGAAGGATATTCCTCTTCACCTTCTCATAATCTCCCGCCAAAAACCTTGCCGCCTGCTCCACCCTTTTTTGATATTCTCTTTCTCCCATCACCTGGCATGGAGCCGTGCAGATGCCCATCGAATAGTCGATGCACGGGCGTTTGATAGAGTATGCTTTGCCCCCGCATTTTCGGATTCCGAAAAGCGTCCTCACGAGCTTTACGAATTTCCTGACCGAACCCGGGTCGGTGTAGGGCCCGAAGTATCTTGAACCGTCCAACTCCACCCGGCGTACAACCTGGATTTCCGGCAGTCTTTCATTCACGGTCAGTTTAATGTAGGGGTAGCGCTTGTCGTCGCGCAGCCTCACATTGTATCTCGGCTGGTTCTGCTTTACCAAGGCGTCCTCGAGGATGAGCGCTTCGACGTCTGTTTTTGTGAGAATCCACTCGACCCTAACCGCGTTTTCGACAAGACGCATGGTTTTCGGGTCTTTCGGTTTCAGATAGTTTGAAAGCCTCTTTCTGAGATTTTCGGCTTTTCCGACGTAGAGTATGCCTCCACGCTCGTTCTTCCACAAATAGACTCCCGGTTTTCCAGGCGCCCTCCTGATGGAATCCAAGATATTTTGGTTCATAATACTTTCTTCAGGTATTCTCCAGTATAGCTTCCCTTGGTTTTGGCGACGTCTTCCGGAGTCCCCTTGGCGATGACCTCGCCTCCCGCGTCACCGCCGTCCGGACCCAAGTCGATTATGTAGTCCGCGGTCTTCAAGACATCAAGGTTGTGTTCTATCACGACCACGGTATTCCCCTTGTCGACCAGCCTGTCCAACACTTCCAAAAGCTTTTTCACATCATGCGCGTGGAGTCCGGTCGTCGGCTCGTCAAGTATGTACATGGTCTTGCCGGTGCTGATTTTCGAGAGTTCGAGAGTCAGCTTGATCCGCTGGGCTTCGCCTCCGGAAAGCGTTGTCGCCGGCTGCCCGAGCTTGATGTAGCCGAGCCCGACTTCCGACAATAACCTCAGTTTTCTCTCGACTGCCGGAATGTTTTCGAAGAATTCGAGGGCCTCGTCGACTGTCATGTCCAAGACGTCGGCGATGCTCCGCCCCCTGTACTTGATTTCAAGGGTGTCGGGGTCGTATCTTTTCCCTGCGCATTCCGAGCAGGGGATGTAGACGTCGGGGAGGAAGTTCATTTCAATCTTTATTATCCCGTCTCCCTGGCAGGTCTCGCACCGTCCGCCGGGAATATTGAAGCTGAACCGCCCCTTCTCGTATCCCCTCACTTTCGACTCGTGGAGTTCCGCGAACAATTCCCTTATCGGAGTAAATACTTGAGTGTATGTGGCCGGGTTGCTTCTCGGCGTCCGTCCTATCGGCGACTGGTCTATCACAACGGCCTTGTCGATGAATATGAGCCCTGAAATCTTTTCGTGTTTCCCCGGCTTGTCATGTGATGAGTAGAATTTCCGCATCAATGCTTTGGCGAGCGTGTCGTTGACGAGCGTGCTCTTCCCCGAACCCGACACGCCCGAAACGCATATGAATTTTCCTAGCGGGAAGTCCACCTTAATCCTTTTTAGGTTGTGTTCTTCCGCACCCCATACCGTGATGGTCTTTTTGTTTCCCGGCCTCCTTCTTTGGGGCACCTCAATCTTCAAGTCTCCCCGCATGTATTGGCCGGTGTAAGAGTACTTGTTTCTCATCACTTCCTGGGGCGTTCCCGCAGCCACAACGTATCCTCCGTGCAATCCGGCTCCCGGCCCCAAGTCTATTATGTGGTCTGCGCTCTCAATCGTCTCCATGTCGTGTTCCACCACAATCACTGTATTCCCCAAATCCCGCAGGTCTTTGAGCGTGTCCAAAAGCCTCTTGTTGTCCCGCTGGTGGAGTCCGATGGAGGGTTCGTCGAGTATGTACATGACGCCGACCAGCTGGCTTCCAATCTGGGTTGCAAGGCGAATACGCTGGCCTTCGCCCCCCGAGAGCGTCGCGCTTTTTCGCTCGAGAGTAAGGTATTCGAGGCCGACGTCCATCAGGAATTTTAGCCTCGCCTTGATTTCCTTCAAGACCTGTTTTGAGATGGCCTTCTCCTGCCCGTTCAACTTCAGGTTTTCAAAGAAGTTGAGGCACTCTTTGACGGACATTTCCGTAACCTGGAATATGTTTTTCCCGCCGATTGTGACGGACAATACTTCAGGCCTAAGCTTCTTTCCACCGCATGTCGTGCAGGCTCTTGTGCTCATGAACTTCTGGATCCACTCCTTCATGTTCTCGGACTTCGTCTCCCGGTGCCTTCGCTCGAGGTTCGGGATGATGCCCTCCCACGAGCCCTCGTACTCCCAGCGTCCGACGCCGTCTTTTGAAATGTGCTTGAAGTGGAATGTCTTCCCGCCACTCCCGTAGAAGAGTATGTCCAACTGTTTTTTCGTCCATTCGGACAAAGGTTTTTTCACGTCAATCCCCATCTCGCCCGCAACAGTCTTGAACGACTTCTTGTAGAACGCGTCAATAGTGCTCCCCCAGACTTTCACGGCCCCGCCGTCTATCGTCAAGTCCGTGTCGGGGACTATGAGTTCCGGGTCGAACTCGAGTTTCTCACCAAGCCCCTGGCATTCCGGGCAGGCTCCGTGGGGGCTGTTGAAGCTGAACATTCTCGGCTGCAGCTCCTCGAAGTTCACGCCGCACTCAGGACACCCCAACTGCTGGGAGTAAAGTTCCCGCCCTCCGTCCTTGAATTCAACCTCAACGAATCCTTTCGAAAGCGTCAGGGCGCTCTCGACGTCTTCGAGAATCCGCTGGCGGTTCTCCTCATTCAAGTATACTTCGTCGATTATGATGCTGATGCTGTGCTTGAGGTTCTTCTCAAGCCTTATCTCCTCGTCCTCGAGATTTTTCCTCTCCCCGTCTATCAATGCCTGGGTGTAGCCGTCCTTGAAGTAGTCTTTCAACTGCGTGTGGTATTCGCCCTTGCGGTCGCGCACGACCGGCGCCATTATCGTCGCCTTCTTCGGCGAGTGCGATAGAATCTGCTGTGTAATCTGGTTTTTCGACTGCAGTGCGATTAGTTTCCCGCATTTCGGGCAGTGGGGGACGCCGATGCGGGCGAACAATAATCTCAGATAGTCGTAGATTTCGGTGGTCGTACCCACCGTGCTTCTCGGATTCTTGCTTGTAGTCTTCTGCTCGATGCTGACTGCCGGCGACAGGCCTTCAATGTATTCCACATCCGGCTTTTCCATCAATCCAAGGAACTGGCGGGCATAGGATGATAGTGATTCGACATACCTTCTTTGTCCCTCAGCGTAGAGGGTGTCGAATGCGAGCGAGGATTTTCCGGACCCGGAAAGTCCGGTTATCACAACAAGCTTGTCCCGCGGGATGCGGACGTCGATGTTTTTGAGGTTGTGCTCCCTCGCCCCCTTTATGAAAATCTCCTCAGCCGCCATCTTTCAAACTAAACCTTCGTTTTCCCGGATTTTCTAGTTGTCAAATCCTTTTTTCCAGTTTTCCTCGCCTCTATCATGTCGCGAAGCATTATCGCCTGCTCGAAATCCATCTTGTCCGCAGAATCACGCATGAGGCGCGTCAATTCCTCAACCGGCATCTCAATAAACACTTCCTCGTTAATATCCCCGGCCTCCTCCTTTTCCACAATCCGCTCGTGAATCTTTTTGATTATGGTGGTCGGGGTTATGCCGTGCTCTTGATTGTATTCCAACTGGATTTCACGCCTGCGGCTTGTCTCGCTCAACGCCTTGCGCATCGAGTCCGTGACCTTGTCGGCGTAGAGTATGACCTTCCCCTCAACGTTTCTTGAGCAGCGGCCTATGGTCTGTATCAGACTGCGTGCGGAGCGCAAAAATCCCTCCTGGTCGGCGTCCATTATGGCGACGAGCGTGACTTCCGGAAGGTCCAACCCTTCCCGGAGTAGGTTGACTCCCACGACAACCTCGATTTTGCCTTCCCGAAGCTCCCGCAGTATGTCGACGCGCTCGAGAGTGTCGATTTCAGAGTGGAGGTATTTCACTTTGAACTCTTTTTTGTGGAGGAAGTCTGAGAGGTCTTCACTCATCCTTTTCGTGAGCGTTGTCGCCAAAACCCGCTCGCCCTTCATAACTCTCAATTCAAGCTCTTTTATGAAGTCTTCAACCTGGTCTTTGGCGGGCCGGACTTCCACCAACGGGTCTATGAGGCCTGTAGGCCTGATAATCTGCTCCACAACCTGTCTGGAGCGTGAAAGCTCGAACTCTCCGGGCGTCGCGGACACATAAACCACCTGTTTTAAGCGCGCGTCGAACTCGTCATACGTTAGGGGCCTGTTGTCGAGGGCTGACGGGAGCCTGAAGCCGTACGCAATCAACGTTTCCTTGCGGGCCCGGTCTCCGTTGTGCATTCCACGGACCTGGGGGACTGCGATGTGGGATTCGTCAATGAAGCACAAAAAATCTTTGGGGAAGAAGTCGAGGAGAGTGTTTGGGGGTTCGCCGGGATTTCGGCCCTCCAAATGCCTTGAATAATTCTCGATTCCCTTGCAGTAGCCCAGCTCCTCAATCAGCTCAACATCATAAAGCGTTTTTTGTTTCAGCCGGTTTGCCTCGATGATTTTCCCGGCGTTGTTCAGCTCGACCACTCTCTCGTTCATCTCGTCAACTATAGCCTCAATCGCCATTGCCTTACCTCTTTCGTCGAGGAGGTAGTGGACTGACGGGTAGATTCGCACCTGTTCAAGCTCTTCAAGAGTCCTGCCGGATACCGCGTGCATCTTCCTGATTGAAGCAATATTCTCGTCGACTTTGATGCGGTATATGTTTTCCGAATACGGCGGGTATACGTCTATCTGTCCTCCCCGCACCCTGAATTTTCCCTCAACAAGATTCTTGTCGTTTCGCTCGTAATGCATGTTGACGAAGGCTTCAAGAAGCCGGTCTCGCGAGTAGTGTTCGCCAACCTTTAGGTGAAGCGTATTGTTCTTGTATTCCTGCGGGCTTCCAAGCCCGTATATCGCCGAAACCGTCGCGACCACAATAACGTCGTTTCTGTCCAAAAGGCTTGAAGTCGTCCGGTGCCTGAGCTTTTCAATCTCGGCGTTGATGTCGGCGTCCTTTGCGATATAAGTGTCTGAAGCCGGCAGATACGCTTCAGGCTGGTAGTAGTCGTAGTAGCTCACGAAATACTCGACCGCGTTGCCGGGAAAAAGCTCTTTGAACTCTGAATATAGTTGGGCGGCAAGCGTCTTGTTCGGGGCCAAGACTATGGCGGGCTTTTGCGTCTTCTCTATGACGTTCGCCATGGTGAACGTCTTTCCAGAACCCGTCACCCCCAAAAGAGTCTGCTCCCGCATTCCGGATTCGATGCCGTCCACAAGCAATCTGATGGCTTCAGGCTGTGATCCGGAAGGGGAGAGGCTGCTTCGTATCTTGAAATCCATGCCGGCATATACAAACACACTCATGAAATAAAAAAGAGGGATAGTGTCCGAAAGGAAACTATTGGGCGGTATTTTAGCCGGATTTCGCGACGGCAAAAAACAGCGTTTATTATCGTCCTATAACGCTATGTCTTCTTTTGTTTTAAGCGCGCGTCAGCTTCTCCCAGCCTTGTTTTCAGCGTATGTTTCGCCGCCTCATCATCCCCTTCACTTCTCTTGCGGAGGGCGAAAAATAACAGTATGGCGGAGGCGGACAGGACTATTGCTCCCGCGGCTATCAACTTGATTATTACGCATGAACCCCATTCTTCTTGGGGTTGCATAACTGTTGTGGCGGGCGCGGAAGGCGTCGTTGCCGGCACAGGCAGTGTCGTGGCGGGCGCGACAGCCGTCGTCCCTGGCAGTTCGCTCGTCGTCGTAGTGGTTTCCGGCGGCCTGCCTATCGTTGTCGTGCTCGTGGTCGCAGTAGCCGGTGAACTAGTAGTCGTTGAAGTGGTTGTTGCCGTCGTGGTGGCGGGCGCGAGTATCTGGCCGTCCACCACTGTTATTACGACGGCATTAGAGTCGGAATAACCGTCCTTGCTCGCGGACACGGTATACTCGCCGGCTTCGTCCGGCGTGAAGGAGAAGATTCCGTCGGAATCCGTGGTTCCAGACGCCACCCGGACGCCGTCTAAAAAGACCCGGACCAACGCCCTAAACATTACGGGACCGTTCTCGCCGCGACTTCTGAAAACCACTGAAACACTCTCGCCGACACTGAAAAAAGCGTCGTCATCCACGGCACTGCCGTAAACACCGCCCAAACTACTGCTCCTCCTCCCGCCTTCCGAAGGAATCGTAGTAGTTGTAGCAATCGTTGATGTTGTACTCGTCGTTGATGTAGTATCCGTAGTACTGGTAGTGCTCGTACTTGTTGTTGATGTTGTTGTTGAGGTTGTGGTTGTGCTGGTTGTTGTTGATGTTGTAGTTGTGGAAGTTGTTGTTGTTGAGGTTGTGCTGGTTGTTGTCGAGGTGGTTGTTGAGGTTGTGGTTGTTGTGCTCGTTGTTGTTGTGGTGGTTGTTGTTGATGTTGTAGTTGTGGAAGTTGTGGTTGTGCTGGTGGTTGTGCTTGTTGTTGTTGTGGAAGTGGTTGTTGAAGTTGTTGTACTGGTTGTTGTTGAAGTTGTTGTTGTGGTTGTTGTTGTGGTTGTTGTTGTACTGGTTGTTGTTGATGTTGTAGTTGTGGAAGTTGTTGTTGTGGATGTTGTTGTGGATGTAGTTGTTGTTGAGGTGGTTGTTGAAGTTGTTGTTGTGGATGTTGTTGTGGATGTAGTTGTTGTTGAGGTGGTTGTTGAAGTTGTTGTTGATGTTGTTGTGCTTGTTGTTGTTGATGTTGTAGTTGTTGATGTTGTTGTTGAGGT
>DSAL01000116.1 GCA_011380095.1 Candidatus Altarchaeales archaeon | reverse complement strand
GACTTTGACTGCATTGACGCGCTTGTCATGCCGGGGGGCGAGAGCACGACCATTTCCAAGTTCATGCTGGCGTACGGTGCTGATGACGCGGTAAGAAAGTTCGCGGCATGCGGCGGAAGGATTCTCGCCACTTGCGCTGGAATGGTTTTGGCGGCGAAAACCGGGGGCGGCGACGTTGAAAGGTCCGGGCAAACTCTTTTGGGCTTGATTGACGCGGAAGTCAGCAGGAACGCGTTCGGACGCCAGAGGGAAAGCTTCGAGCAAGACATTCCGATTCCAGTGCTCGGGGGGGAACCATTCCACTGCATCTTCATCAGGGCGCCATGCTACACTAAAATCGGGGCTGGCGTGGAAGTGCTCGCAAGGCTTGATGAAAAAATCATTGCGGTAAAATCCGGGAAAATAATTGCGCTATCATTCCACCCCGAACTAAGCAGTGACAAAAGGCTTTTAGAGTATTTCCTGAAACTTTAAGTCCGACCGTCCCTGCACTTTGAGGCGAACGTGTTGATTTGGGAGGACGGCGACTGGGTTCCAAGCATCAACTCCACCCTCCCTGTTTTCGGGCATAACAGTACCGGACACTGTCCGAAAGTCGGGTTGCCGGTATAATACTTGCCGTAGAAACACTCCATCAATGCAATGTTTTTATCCGTCAAATATCCGATGTCGATTATTGTCGCGGGAATCCCGTAAGTCTGGGACGCGCTGCTCACGTAACCTTGGAATTGACTCCCACAGTTCCTACTGTTGAGGTAGATGAAGGAGTCGGGATTGTATCCGGCGTTCCTCGTGCATGCGTAAGTCGCCTTTACGGTCGTAGTCGGAGCGCTGGTGGTCGTCGTCTTTAACGTTGTCGTGGTCTTGGCCACCGTAGTAGTCACCCCCAAAGTCGTAGTCGGAGCGAGAGTGGCGGCCGCGATGGTGGTTGGCGCAATCGTCGTGTATTGGGGGTATGTCGTCGTTGTTGTGTAGCCCTGTTTTTTTGATGGAACATAGTCTTCCAGACCCCCCGCAGCAGCAAATACACCCTGAGACAATGACTGCAAGCAGGAAAGACAGTATAAAACGCATGGAAAAGTATTATCCACCCGCCCTTTTATACTATTTTTCCGGTACTCTCCGTTGGTTTTTTAACGACGCCTCCGTTATCATAAGTCCCCTCCGGGAGGGGTGGTCGGACTTGAAAGATTTCAATGATTTTTTGTCACAACACGGGGAACAGCTACAAAAGCTCTCTCAAAACTATCCCAAGCAAAAGAGTATCCTATTCGACTGGCAGGAACTGTTCAGCTTCGACAAAGACCTCGCGGAACAATTAAGACAGTATCCGGATGAAACCCTTGAATTATTCAACAAGAAGCTGTTGGAGTCTTTGGAATTGAACGCCGAGAATCCGAGAGTCTATTCAAGATTCACGAACATGCCGTCAGAGCCCGGCTACACAATCCGGGTCCGCGAGATAGCGTCAGAATACATTGGCAAGTTCGTTTCAGTGGACGGTTTGGTGAACAAGATAAGCGAAGTACTGCCTAAACTAAAAAACGGACTCTTCCAATGCGCGAAATGCGGGGAACACGCCTGGGTCTATCAACCAAAAAGAATGCTAATGGAACCCGGCCGATGCAGGAGCTGCGGGAAAGCCGAATTCCGTTTCATTCCAGACGAATCAGAGTGGGTTAACATACAACGGCTTGAAATACAGGAACCGCTTGAAGCGGTACGCGGAGGAGACCAGGCGCGAAGAATTGAACTCTGGCTTGAAGAC
Organism: Candidatus Altarchaeales archaeon; assembly: GCA_011380095.1. Taxonomy (GTDB): domain Archaea; phylum Altiarchaeota; class Altiarchaeia; order IMC4; family SCGC-AAA252-I15; genus DSAL01. Next base: position 10,025 of record DSAL01000116.1, on the reverse strand, counting down.
GACCTCGTCGACCAGGTTACGGCGGGAGACCGGATAAACATTACGGGAACCGTACGGCTCATGCCCCCCAAAACCAAGTCGAGCGTCTACTTCCGATTCATCGAGGCGAATCATCTAAAACGCCTGGAACAAAACTTCGAGGACATTGAAATAACAAAACAAGACGAGGAAGACATTATAGAACTATCGAAAGACCCCCAAGTCTATGAAAAGATTATTGGAAGCATTGCGCCAAGCATCTACGGGTTTAACGAGGTGAAGGAGGCGATAGCGCTGCAGCTTTTCGGCGGACGCGCAAACAAGAAACTACCAGACGGCACGGTAGTCCGGCCGGACATCCACCTGCTTTTAATCGGAGACCCGGGCGTCGCCAAATCAAGAGTGCTGCAGTATGTGACCAACATAGCCCCAAAATGCATTTACGTGACTGGCAAGGGGACGACGGGGGCGGGTCTTACCGCGGCCGCGGAACGCGACGAACTCTCGGAGGGAGGCTGGACGCTTAAGGCCGGAGCATTGGTTTTGGCTGGAGGCGGAATCGCCGCAATCGACGAGTTCGACAAGATGAGTCCGGAAGACCGGGGCAGCATGCACGAGGCGATGGAGCAACAGACTGTGAGCGTCGCCAAAGCGGGAATCATAGCGAAATTCAAGGCTAACACGAGCGTTCTCGCGGCATCAAACCCAAAATTCTCGAGGTTTGACGGCTACAAGCCTCTGGCCGAACAGTTCGACATTCCCCCTACCATCATCAGCAGGTTCGACCTGATATTCCCAATCCGCGACATCATGGACAAGGAGAGGGACAGGGGTATTGCAGAACACATGCTTAAGATGCACAAGAGCGAGAAGGAGCTTGAGGAGATTAAGCCGCAGATAGACCCCGACCTTCTGAGAAAGTATATCGCGTACGCGCGATACAACATATTCCCCAAGCTGACTGACGAGGCCGCGATGAAAATACAGGAGTATTACGTCGAATTGCGCGGCAGAAGCCAGGGCCAGACCGCGGCGGCAACTCCAAGACAGCTTGAAGCCATCGTGCGATTGTCTGAGGCGTCGGCGAAAATACGTTTGAAAAAGGAGGTCGGCTTTGAAGACGTCATGCGGGCGATAAAACTCACGGAATTCGTCCTGCGCGAAATTGCCTACGACGAGGCGACCGGGGAATTCGACATAGACCGGATGGTGACAGACCACCCGAAATCCACGCGCGACAGAATCAGGGCCGTCGAAGAACTGATACGCAACCTGTGCGACGAGAGCTCGGACTCGATGGCGTCAGCAAGCGACATAAAACACATGGCCGAAGAAAAAGGACTTGAGAAATACGATGTTGAGAAGATAATCCAGGAATTGCGGAACAAGGGCGTTATTTATTCCCCGAAAAGCGGATACTTCATGCTAACAGAAGAATGAACGATTTTAAGCCTATCGCGCTTGTCGCATTAATTTATCTTTGCGCCATGCTCGCCGGCCTGCAGACCGGCGAAGTCTTGATTAACGCAATCCGCGTTGAAAAAACCGTCGAACCGTTCATTGAAAATCCGGAAAGCCTGTCCGCCGGAGTCGGAGTCTTCGCCTACATTATAGCCGCGACCGCGATCTTTCTGGTGTTGATTAAGCTCGGATTGAAAAAACTGATATCGTTCGGAGTGTACCTCAGCCTTTTCGCCGGAGTGTTAATCTCCACCTCGACATATCTCGGAGGCCTTTCGATAATATTCTCCGCAATCCTGATACTCCTCTTCCGGTTCAGGCGGACTCTTCTCGTATTGAACGCCACGCTCGTCCTATCTGTGGCTGGCATTGGCGGAATACTCGGCTCGAACCTCGGATTCACGCCGGCAATACTTTTGCTCTTGCTTCTCGCAGCATACGACATAATCGCGGTGTTCGGGACCAAACACATGGTGACGCTCGCAAAAGCGGCGGAAGAGGGGATACCGCTCATGATATCAATACCCGCCAGCGAAGGGAAAAACATAGGGCTTGGGACCGGAGACCTGGCGATACCGATAACATTCTGCGTCAGCCTAATCTACTCCCACGGTATGGCGACGGCAGCATTCACCATGCTCGGAGGTCTTGTAGGACTGGTCTCGCTCTTCATATTCGGGATGAAACGAAGGGGAATGGTGCTTCCGGCACTCCCGCCGATAACTTTGGGACTCTTGATAGGATTCGGGATAATGTGGATATTCGCGAGCCTTTAATGCTTTTAACTGACTTCTCCGTATTTAATAGAGCATTAAAGCGGGGTTGAGCAGCCAGGAGTGCTCGTCGGGCTCATATTCAATCCGGAGGATTGATACACCAAAACCTCCGGTTTTGAGGTGTAACCCGAAGGCCAAAGGTTCAAATCCTTTCCCCGCTAAACCTTTTTCCTCTAGTATCTGTAGTGTTCTGACTTGTATGGGCCTTCCACGGGGACTCCAATGTAGTCCGCCTGTTTTTTCGTGAGTTTTGTGAGTTTGACGCCGATTTTTTCCAGGTGCAGTCTTGCAACTTCTTCATCCAGTTTTTTCGAGAGCAGGTAGACACCCGGCTGGTACTTGCCACGATTCTTCCACAAGTCGAGTTGGGCTAAAACCTGGTTTGTGAAGCTGTTGCTCATGACAAACGATGGGTGGCCTGTCGCGCACCCGAGGTTCACGAGCCTTCCTTCCGCCAAAAGATAGATTGAGTTTCCTTTCTTGAAAGTGTATTTGTCGACTTGAGGTTTTATGTTCGTCTTTTTGACGCCCGGAATATTTTCGAGTTCCGCCACGTTGATTTCGTTGTCGAAGTGTCCGATGTTGCAGACTATCGCCTGGTCCCTCATCTTCTCCATGTGTTTTCCTGTTATGACGCTGCAGTTTCCGGTTGCGGTAACGTAAATGTCGGCTGTGCCGAGCGTGTCTTCGATTGTCGTGACCTCATACCCCTCCATCGCCGCCTGCAGGGCGCAGATGGGGTCGATTTCCGTGATTATGACTCGTGCGCCGAATCCCCTCATTGATTGCGCGCAGCCTTTTCCGACATCGCCGTAACCGCAGATTACCACGGTTTTCCCGGCGACCATCACGTCTGTCGCCCGCTTGATTCCGTCGGCCAGCGACTCCCGGCATCCGTAGAGGTTGTCGAACTTCGATTTCGTGACAGAATCATTCACATTCATTGCGGGAATTAAGAGTGTTCCTTTCTCAAGCATCTGGTAGAGGCGGTGGACTCCGGTCGTCGTCTCCTCGCTAACACCCTTCAAGTCTTTCACAAGGTCGTGCCAGAAGTCTTTGTCCTGCCTGTACTTCTTTTTCAAGAGGTTTTTGATTATCTGTTCCTCTTTGCTCTCTGATTTTGAATTCACCCACGTGGAGCCTTCTTCGAGTTCGTATCCCTTGTGGACGAGGAGTGTCGCGTCACCGCCGTCGTCGACTATCAGGTTGGGTCCGCCTTCCGGATGGCTTAACGCCTTCAACGTGTAGTCCCAGTATTCCCTGAGGCTCTCACCCTTGTATGCAAATACTTCAACACTGGTTTTCGCGATTGCGGCGGCCGCATGGTCTTGGGTCGAGAAGATGTTGCATGAAGCCCACCTTACTTTCGCGCCGAGTGCGACAAGCGTTTCAATCAATACTGCGGTCTGGATTGTCATGTGAAGCGAGCCCGTTATTCTGGCTCCTTTGAGCGGTTTTTTCTTCGAGTATTTTTTTCGGACCGCCATGAGGCCGGGCATCTCGCGCTCTGCTATCTCAATCTCCTTCCGTCCCCAGCCGGCAAGGGACATGTCTTTTACTTCACTCATCTTTTTGACTTTTACTTATCTTCCTTTTCTGCAACATATTTTGCGGCGGTCTTGCCGTGCATCCCCCAATTGTCTTTGGAGACCTCATTCAGTATGACGAAGACATCTTCTTTTTGAACTTCAAGGCTTTCGCATACCGCGTCGGTGACCTTGACAATCAATTCCTCCTTCATTTCCGGGCTTCTGCCCTGCCACAAGTCTATTCTGACAACAGGCATCTTTCAAACACTAATTATAATTGAGGGTTATTATTAATTAAGATGGGCGAAATATACGTCGGACGAAAGTTCAGGACGGATTTCGTGGAAGGCGGGAAGCCGAATGAATCAATAGTTTCTGAGATAATTTCCGTCGGAAAAAAGCTGAATGACTTGGGCTTGACTCCGGAGAACGCGGGAAACATAAGCGTTAGGACGGAAAACGGGATGCTTATTACGGTTGGCGGGAAAAACAAGGGGGAATTGACGCCAGACGATTTGACTGAGGTTATTGATTTTGATGGCGAACTTGCCAAAGCGGTTGGTACTAACGAGCCCTCGAGCGAGACTCCAATGCATTGGTTGGCATACGAGAAACGTCCGGACGTTGAGGCCATAATCCACGTCCACGATGACGCGATCTTGGAAAAAGCCGAAGAATTGGGATTACCAGAAACCAGGGAAACCCGTTACGGGACTGAAGAGCAGGCGGAGATGACAGTCGGACTCCTCGGGAAAAACGATTATGTCGCAATCAAAAACCACGGGATAGTCGCAGTAGGAAAAAATTTGAGTGAAGTCTACAATCTGGTTGTTGTAATGCACGAGAAAGCGTTAGAATAATTCCTAGGATATTATTTTCTTCCTAATGCTTTGGCGAGGAAGATTCTTCGGTCTATCTGCTTTTGTTTTGGAGTTTCTTCTGGCGGAGCTACTTCTTCGGGAGGCATTTTTTCCAGTGCGAGCTGCGGCGTCTCGAAGTTTCGCGTGTGTATCATCCAAAGTCCCCTGCTCCGCCGGTATTGCGTGAACGCCGTCTTCGATTCCGGAGTTATCAACTCAATGTGGCCCCTCCACTTTTTGACTTCGTCAGAGAGGAGTTGGGGGTCTTTGACCATGTCTATCACCTTCGCCCGGTCTGCTGAGAGTACGACATATATGCTCGGTTTTTCACTTGAACCATCCTCCGCCTTCGTCTTTTTCACCTGCTTGGCAAGAGCCTGAAGCTTTGCCGCCATGACAGTATTCACTACGCCTATCAGCGGGACGTTGTTGAATTCCGCGCTCTTAACATTTGAAAGGGCGGATGCCGCATCTTCTTCCGTGGCTATCTCGCCTGGCTCGCACAATAACTGCAAGTCCCGGTTGTTGGCGCCCCAGCCGTTCCGTTGCCGTGCACTCTCATACTCCATCCGCATTTTTTCCGCCTTGCTGATGTCTCGCCATGCGTTGGCTGCCGCATCCCAAAGCTTTCCGCCGCCTGAATGCGTGAGCAATAGTCCCGCACCGCCTATTCCACCCAGCGCAAGCATTGCCGCACGCCTAGTGGTCTTCCCTACTTCTTCAGTTCCGGCAGTTCTTAATCCCTGGACGACTGATACTCCCATAAGGCCAACGCCTGTCGCCGTGATTCCCGCACCCTCCATTATCCTGTGGACGTGGAATGCTTTAGAATACTTTGGGTCGATCATCGGGTCGATAATCCAGGCTGGCGCGCTCGCCTCTTCAGTCCCCCTCGCCTTGCTCATGCCCTCTATTGAGCCTCCCCCCTCCTTCATGGAGTCGGCGGAGTCTTGGGTCATTCTCCCGTAAATCGCCTGGGGTGTCGTGGATTTCTCAATCCACCGGAATACTTGGTCGAAGGCCAGCTGGTTTTCGCCTGCGAAATCTCTGTTCCTCCAAGCCTGCCTGTTAACCTGCTGAGGGTCGTCCTGGGGGACGGTCTTCAAGCCGTCGACGACCACAGCGTCAAAACGGTTCAAGTCCGCTTCCGCAGTGAAATTGTCGGGACCGTTGTTTACCTGGGAATGCCTTTTGCCATAACCCTCAAGGTCGAAGAAAAACTTGGCGTCCGTTGTCTCGACTTTCACATGGCCCATGATAAAACACTCAGCAATTGTTGTAAAAATAACCTTGTTTTGAATGTTAAAATACCTGCAATATATGTTAATATATCCTGGAAGATGAAGGTTACGTTTAGGAAGGTTCGGGAGGGTGATTTGAAGCGTTTGAACGAGATTATCAATGATGTTGAGGCAAATCGTTTTCTTAATACTGCGGCTCCGGTTTCAATGAAGTCGACCCGTGATTTCTTCAATAGCCTCAGAAAAGACGAGAGGTCGTGGTATGCAGTTCTTGCGGATGGTGTTGTTGTTGGCGGTATTATTCTGAATCTTCATGGTGATAAAACCAAACGGTCATCGCATGTCGCATCTATTGGAATAAATCTTGCACGGGAATACTGGGGTATGGGTGTCGGAGACAAGGCCATAAAATTTCTGACAGGCCTTGCGAGAAAACACAAGGTTAAACGCTTTGAACTCCAATACATTGAAGGAAACGAGCGTGCGAGAAGGCTTTACGAGAAAAACGGCTTCAAAAAAGAGGGAGTCAGGAAAAAAGCCTTCAAGCTCAATGGACGATACTATGATTCCATAGTGATGGCAAAGTTCCTAAAATGAAGGTCAAGACAAGTGAAGGCGTCGGGGATTACAGGACGCTCTGGTGGGGGGATGGGAAACTCATGATGATTGATCAACCGAAGATTCCTCACGAGTTCAAGATACACGAATGCAAGACTTACAGGGATTGCGCTGAAGCCATTTCGACCATGATTGTTCGCGGGGCTCCCGCAATCGGCGCGGCCGCCTGCTATGGCATGGCGTTGGCGGCCGAAGCGAAAGAAGATTTGGAGAAAGCAGCTGAAGTCATCGGCAGTTCAAGACCTACTGCATATGACTTGTTCCACGCGCTCGAATACTTCAAGGAAAATTTTTCAGGCGGCAATGCGGTTGATGTCGCGGAAACTTACGCCAACGATTCAGCCGAGCGTTGCAGGATGATTGGAGTCCACGGCGCAGAACTGATTAAAGACGGGATGAACGTTCTCACCCACTGCAATGCCGGAGCGCTCGCCACAGTCGACTGGGGAACGGCGCTCGCGCCATTCAGGATCGCTAAAGAAAAAGGAGTCAAATTCCATGTCTGGGTTGATGAAACCCGCCCGCGCTGTCAGGGTTCACGGCTGACTGCATGGGAACTATTGCAGGAGGTTATCGACCATACTGTAATCGCCGACAATACTGCGGGAAGCCTCATGAGGCAGGGAAAAATTGATTTGGTAATTGTCGGCGCTGACAGGATTGCGGGCAACGGTGATGTGGCTAACAAGATTGGCACCTACACAAAAGCGGTGCTGGCGAAGGAGAACAAGATTCCATTCTATGTCGCAGCGCCATCAAGCACATTCCACAATGAGTTGGAGTCTGGAGCGCAAATCCCGATTGAAGAAAGAAACCCGTCTGAAGTGTCCGGCATGTGGGGGTTCAACAAGTCCGGGAAATTCGGGAGAATCCAGATTGCGCCAGCCGAATCAAAATGCCTGAATCTCGCGTTCGACGTGACGCCCGCGAAATACGTTACAGGCTACATCACGGAAGAGGGGGTGGACTGATTTGAGGAAAACCGTTTCTAAATCAAATCTCGCCCCCAAACCTTTGAGAGCCGACCTCGAGCTCATGGAGTCCGGCCACGACTACTTCTACTCTCGTTCTGTAAGACAATACGACGAGGCGTTGAAAATCAATTCAGGAAAAATCATAAGCGACCTCTCAAAAAGATACCGTCCGGTCCGAATACTCGATGTTGGATGCGGGGCCGGATACTATCCATTCCACCTGGAAACCGACTTTGCGGGGTCAGTAATAGGATACGGCATAAGCGCTACAGGATTCCCGCATGAACTCAGAAATTATCATGTCGGTGACGCGAAAAAGATGCCTTACGAAGACAACTTCTTCCACCATATTGTGGGACTCGACGTCCTCGAATTCGACGAACACCCCGAGAAAATTCTCAAGGAAGTAATAAGGGTTCTCGCGCCAGGATGCAGCGCCCACCTGTCGCTTGCACGGGGAAGAGGCGACAGATTCTGGACGGAACACAAGCAGGAATTGAGGGATATGGCGCCCATCTACTACAATGATGGAATCATACGGATACACAAGTTGGAAAAAACACAGCATCTCTAAAATATTTAAAAAATCACAAGTCTTTTTAGTTTTGCCGGCGTAATATCTTCTAATGGCTTCACTAAAAGACGATAAATCTTTTATGAGGACGCCCGGCGGAGTCCTCGTCAACGCGTTTGACGTCGAAGTCAAAGGTTTGGGCGAACAGCTTCTAAAACCGTTAATCCCCGAATCAGTCCCGAAGGAGGTCAGGGAGCGCGGCATGCGAGACCTTTTCACGGCTTTGGGAAACTTCAACAAGCTTCTCGACAAAAAGCTTACTACAAGACAGCTTTCAGAGCTTGTGAAATCAACCAACGCGTTCGACGAATACAGGATCAAAAACAATCTGGGGGTGACCGTCGTCTTCGACGGTAGAGTCCATGAATCCTATCCCGGCAAGAAACCGCTACTCATCTCATACACTGAGAAGGGCGAGATTGGAGACACGTCAATTCTTGACGGAATGCTTGACGAGGGCGTCCGGCTCGCCGAAGCCATGCAGAGGAAAAACGTATTGTGGGACACTCCATGGGACGGCGGCAAAACAATAATCGCGTCAGAAGGTTCCTCATACCGTGCCGTCACGACAGTATACGGGGAGCCGGAAGTTGAAGACCTTGTGCTCGCCAAGGGGGGAGTCCGGTTCACAAGAATTGGGGAGGGGCAGGAGAGTCAAAGCCAAGATGACAAGTCCGAGATAGTCTGCGACTGGGTGTCTTCCTCAATCAATGCGGGAGTATTGGGAAAGAAATACATTGCGGGTCCCGACATGAACATGTCCAAAGACATGATGAGCGTCATAGTCGACCAAGCCTTCAAGACCGCGAAAGACTTGGATATTAAAGACTTCCCGCTTCCAACCACAAGCCGGGACACGAGCGAGGGAGGATTCGACCACTTCAAATGGTCTGTAACAAGCCGAGGAGTTGTCGAGGGAATGCTATGCGCGCTCCGCAACAAAGAGTTCATGGACCGTGTCGGCGTCAAGCAGGGGGGCGGGCTTTCAGTCATCATCCAGGGTTTCGGCGACGTGGGCTCCGGAATATTGAAAATACTCACCGAAGAATACGGGCGTTACGGGATAAAGATTGTTGGAGTCTCAGACCGGCACGGGGCGATATACGATTCGAAAGGCTTGGACGTCAAAGAACTTTTAACGATAAGGCAGGAGCTTGAGAGGGCGGAAGAAGAGGGAACAGACAAGGACGCCATGCATATAGCTGAAATGTATCGCGGAAAAGTCGAGAAGAAATGGATGGCGTCAAAAGGAGACGACGTCAACCAACTTTTGACGCAGGAGGCGACGATACTCATGCCGGCCGCCGGCAGAAACGCGATAACCTTGAAAAACATAGGGCAGTTGAAAGTGAAGATGATTTTCGAGGGCGCCAACAATTCTGTGGAGCGAGGCCTTGAAGGACGACTACAGAAGATGGGCGTCGCATACTTTAGGGGCGAGCTCGAAAACGGCGGGGGAATCTACACCTCCACTGACGAATTCTTCCACTATCTGATGGAAGGCGAAAAACTGAAGGAGCATGTTGACGGATACAGGACCCACGTGCTGGAGGGCATAACGGATCTGGCGGTCTCGAACACGAGGATGGTCCTCGAAAAATGGCTTTCATCGCCGCCAGACACGACCATAACCGACGTGGTCTACGGCTATGCCGACGAGATGCTTAGGAGACGGACGTTGAGGATGGCCAACATAACTCCCGCAATGCTTGAAAGGGCGGGGGGGGATGTTGAGAGGAGTGGGGGCAAGATGCCGAAAAAAATAGCTCTCACCATCGCGGCCTCAGAGTCCGCCAGAGAGTTCGTCGCATACTCCGGCCAAAACCAGGTCGAGCTCATGAAAACCATACAAGCGCCGTATGATTCTGCTAAAGCGTCGGACGTTTGGAGCGACTACGTCGACAAGAGGATTTGCGCGACATACACCCTCGGAAAACTAAGGAACACAAACAACACGGAACTTTTGCAGACGCTTTTGGAAAAGATTGAGGCGGAAAACGACCATCCCAAGGT
>DSAL01000007.1 GCA_011380095.1 Candidatus Altarchaeales archaeon | reverse complement strand
CGCCAGCCAGCTACACCACGACGACGCTCGCAAGTGTTTCGACGACTGTAGTCCAGCAGACGACGACTACGCTGGCGCAGGCTACCACAACGCTTTCCGGCGCCACCACGACAGTTTCCCCGACGACTACCGAACGTGGGACTACGACAACAATAGACACAAGCCAGCTGGGTGAGCTTGTTGAAGGATGCAGTTGTAGTGGCGGCGGGCAAAGCTGTTTCGACAACTGCGGCGGCATTCCAGCAGGCTATCCGGCAGGAACAACTGGGATATACGACTGTATTGGCGGAAAATGCTATTTTACAGTAGTCCAGTTATAACAATAGGTTTAACGGGGTAGCAGTTTATGGAAACTAAACCCGGTGAAAAAACGTGCAACAAGTGCGGTGGCGGTTTTTTTGTCTGTCCTATGAATCATTCGCTCGGGCTTTTTCTTTTGGGTGTTGCCGCTTTGATATTCGTTTTCGGCGGGAGGGAGCGTTGGAATATCGGCTGGCTCGTGTTTTTTCTGGCGTATCTTCTTCCGAATGTTTGGATTCGGGTAAAAAAGAATTTTGGAAGGAAATAGTGTTCCTTCCGTCGTAATGTATTTTTATTCGATTTGGACTTTCCGTCCCGCGGGTTTTGCCGGAGCCTTCTTCTTCAGCTTGACTTCCAGGACGCCGTTCTTGTAGTTGGCTTTGACTTCGCCTTCCTCGACTTCGGCGGGTAGTTCTATCTCCTTGAAGTATTTCCTGTTTTCAGTGTCCACTTTTATGGTAAGCTCGTTTTGGTTTACAGTCAAGTCTATGTCTTTTTTCTCGATTCCCGGAAGTTCTGCGATTACCGTCACCTCCTTTTCAGAGGGTATTACGTCCGTTAAAGGTTCCCGCCCTCCCTCAAAGTCTTTAACCCTTCCTTTCACGTTTCCGAACTCGTCGATGTGCGGGACTCCGTCGGGGCCGACCCTCATGTTGAAGCCGTAGACGAAGGGGCCGTGCCTGCCCGGCTCTTTCCCGGACATCCGCACTGCGTCCGCCATAATCTTGTTTATGTGTTCCGTCATGTGGTTCATGTAGTCGTCGATGTCTCCGAACGGGTCGAAAAAACTTTTCCTCTTCTTTTTCCACGGGTCCATAATTCCACCTACAAAAAAAATGTTTGTGACTATTAATGGGTTTGGGAGCATATAAAGTTTTTGTTTTCTGCGCGTTTGAACAATAAAAAAAAGTAAGACGGCCAGTAAACCGCCGAGTTTATCAATTTAAATCGATTGAAACCTTATTTTAAAGAACGGATTTTTTTTTATTCCACGCGGGAGGGAAAAAACCGGAGGGTGAAGATGGCGAAAAAAACAATATACCTTATAGACGTTACAAACCGCGACGGAGTGCAGACATCGCGAATTGGCCTTGCGAAACTCGAAAAGACCATGATAAACCTCTATCTCGACAAGATGGGGGTATTCCAGACGGAATTCGGATTCCCGCTCACCCGCCACGAAACAAACTACCTGAACGCCAACCTCGAGCTCGACGAAATGAACGTCTTCCGAAACATCAGGCTTTCAGGATGGGCGCGCGCGATAAAGTCGGACGTGGAAAAATCATTCGAACTCGTCCCGAAAATCAAATACTTCAACCTCAGCATGTCAACGTCAGAACAGATGCTGAAATACAAGTTCAAGGGCAAGTACAGTTGGAACCAGATACTCTCCCAAATGAGGGAGTCAGTAAAATACGCGCTCGCCCACGGGGCGGAAGCGGTGGGAGTCAACGCGGAAGACGCAAGCCGCACCGAACTGGAAAGATTGATTGAATTCACGAACACGGCGAAACAGGCGGGGGCGGAACGGGTAAGATACTGCGACACTCTCGGCTACGACGACCCTCTGACGACATACGAGCGGATTTACGAGATTGCGCGGGAAACACAGGTTCCGATAGAAATGCACTGCCACAATGACCTGGGCATGGCCGTTGGAAACAGTGTTGCCGGCGCGAAAGCCGCGGTGGACGCGGGAGTGGACGCGTACATAAACACTACCGTAAACGGGATAGGCGAGCGTGCCGGAAACGCCGACCTTGTCTCCACCATACTCGCAGTCGAAAAGTCAAGCGGAATGGAGGGCAACTACAGGCTCGACCCGAAAGTCAAGTTGAAGTACGCGTGGAAGATTGCTAAATACGCGAGCCAGTCATTCCACATTCCAATACCAGTCAACCAGCCGGCAGTCGGAGACAACGCCTTCGCCCACGAGTCAGGCATTCACGCGGACGGAGCCTTGAAGAACTCCAGAAATTACGAGCTCTACCATTATACTGAAGTCGGGCGCGGACACATAGAACAGCTTGAGACGGGGAGAAACATCACTGCTGGAGAGTACAGTGGAATCAAGGGTTTCAAGAATATTGCGGGCAAATACGAGATAAAGTTCGCTGACGAGGCTGATGCGCGCGAAATCCTCGAGCTCGTGAGGTATGCGAACGTCCACACTCAAAAGCCGATAACAGAAGACGAGTTGAAGTTTATCGCCAATTATCCAGCGCAGGCGAGGAAGATTATGACCGTCGTCCCCTAGGCGCCGGCATACCTTACCCGCCCCTCTATTTTTTCCACCCGGCTTTTAGTTTCAGCGTCGGCGCCGTATCCTTCCAGCACCCTACCCCAGATGAACTCGAATCGTTTGGGGTGGGTGGCGCGCAGGCTTTTTTTGAACACCACAAGGTCCATCGCCCGGTCTTCAGTCCTCCGTGTATGTTGGGCGAGGCCGAAGTCTATCATAAAAACCTTACCATCAGACAGTATCATGTTGCTGGTAGTCAAGTCATTGTGGACGAGAGATATTGCATGGAGTTTTTTCAAGAAACGTCCGATATCAAGCGCGTGTCTTCCAGCCTCCTCCTCCGGCTCGTCTTCGAAAACATCCTTCAAAAGGACGCCGTCAATCCGCTCGATCTCGAGCATGTATGCCTTGTCGTCGAAAGACTTTACTTTCGGGACGTCCAGTCCCGCGTCTTTGGCAAGCTTGAGGTAGCGGGCTTCCCGCCTGGTCCTCTGGCGCCTCAAAGTCTCGTCAAGTTCTGGAATGCGATACTCTTTTTCCACACGCTCCTTGACTATCGCACCGTCTGTTTTGTAGAGGTTTGCTTCCGCGCCTTTTGAAAACAACTCCATTTTAGATTTTACCTTAATACGAGCCTTTAGGGCTTTATTAATGTGGTTTACATATATTGTAAAATCGTTTTCGAATAAAAATTGTTTTATCTTTTTGAGGCGTAAATTGGACGTTAAAACCATACTGGAGCGGATTGACGAGGTGATGTCTGAACACAACATGCCGAAGAGGGTGAAGGCCACTCTCGAAGACATCAAACGCAATCTTGCAAACGACAAGGAAGATTTAGCTGTCCGGGCGACCACCGCGATATACGCGATAGACGAGCTCTCAAATGACGTCAACATTCCAATGCACATGAAGACGGTATTGTGGGATATCACAGGCCTTCTTGAAACACTTAAAGGCGATTAAATTGATTGACTCAGAATTGATGCTGAGAAACACGCTGGAGACAGTGACTGAAGAAGACTTCCATAAACTTTTGAAGTCCGGTAAAACTCCTGTCGCATACTGCGGGTATGAAGTGTCCGGGCCAGTCCACATTGGAACCTTGATTGCGATTCTAAAGCAAAAGGATTTCCAGGATGCGGGCTGCAGGGTCAAAGTCTTGTTCGCCGACGTCCACACGAGGCTCAACCGCAAGGGCGAGCAGGAGTGGATTGACAGGATGGTGAAATACTGGGAGACCTGCTTCAAGTCGATTGGACTTGACAAGGCAGACTATGTTTTGGGTTCGAGCTTCCAGTTCGACGATGATTACGTGAAAGACGTCTTGGAGTTGGGCTTGAACTCCACGCTCAACCGGGCGCTTCGAAGCATGCAGGAGGTCGCCCGCGACATCGAGCATGCGACAGTATCGCAAGTCATATACCCGCTCATGCAGATTGCTGACGTCAAGGCGCTTGGCGCAGACATCGCCTACGGCGGGATAGAACAGAGGAAGATCCACATGCTCGCAAGAGAAATACTCCCGGCAATCGGCTGCGAAAAGCCGGTGTGCATACACACGCCGCTTTTGGTGAGCCTTCAGGGCCCGGGATGCAAGATGAGTTCCAGCAAGCCTGAGACCATAATAATGCTGCATGACGAGCCTGACGCAATCAGGAAGAAGGTTAATTCAGCCTACTGCCCGGTTGAGGCGGAAGGAAATCCGATACTCCAGGTTGCGGAATTCATACTGTTCCCCCATCTTGGAGTTTTGAAGGTTGAGCGTCCTGAAAAGTTCGGCGGAAACGTAGAATACAAGGAGTACAAATCTTTGGAGAAAGACTACTTGGGGGGGAAACTACATCCCGCAGACTTGAAGGAGACTGTCGCGAAAACAATCACAGAATTCCTGGCGCCAGTGAGAAAAGCGGTTGCAGAAATCGGTGGTTATCCAGAGAAATAATTTCTAGGTATCTGTCCTAACCTTTTCTCATAGTTCTTATGCCGTCACGCCAATATTTTTTTGTGAAAACAGGTTTAGTCCTGATTATTTCGGCTCTCGTCCTCTTGTGCGGGTGCGTGGGCAACAGTGTGGTTGAGACGGCCATGACAACGACCACGACTCCGTCTTCCGTGGAAACCTCGGAGAAGTGGACTATCAGCTTGGTCATCTCAGACATGATCCCGAAGGAACTGACGATTAAAGAGGATGGAACAATCCAGCTTGCGGAAGGAGACAACGTCAAAAGCCACAGCATAAACATTGAAGAAGTGGATGCTATCAAAAAGAGGATAACAGACATTGGATTCTTCAGCATGAACCCAGTCAACGAAGGCGACGGATGCTGCGACTTCGTCCCCCACAATATCACAGTCACAAGAGAAGGTGAAGCGCACTCAGTCTACTGCTACAACCAATGTCCGGAAGGATTCGACCAGCTGGCCTACAACATCAAAAGCCTATGGCCTGAAGAGATCATTGTGGAAGGATTCGCTTAAGACAAGGATATTTTTATTCTAGTTTCCGCAATCGTCAGGAAATCCTACTCCAGTTTCCTCGCAACCGTCAGAAATCCCGTGTGCCCTATCATCTGGGTGTCGGGCCTCATTGTGTCCGGCTTCCAGTGGCGTTGGATGCATTCGAATGTTTCCTGCGAGAAGATTTCAGGGAGTGCTGTTGAGAATTTGTTGACTTGGTTGACGCTCGGACTGTAGGATACGATACGCCCGCCCACCTTCAAGGCTTTTTGCGCGTGAGGTATTACATCCCAAGGTTCGGGCAAGTCGAGGATTATCGCATCTAATTCCTTCTCGTCGACGCCGTCATAAATGTTTTGGAGTTTTGATTCTATGTTTTTGAAGCCGAACCTCTCAAAGTTTTCAATCGCGATAGCGCGAAAGTCCTCGCGCAACTCGTAGGTCACGAGTTTCCCCGGATTTATGGTGTGAGCGAGATACATTGAGAGCAGTCCGCTTCCGGTTCCGGCCTCGACGACTTTCGAGCCTGAATGTATTCCAGCGTATGCCGTAATCAAACCCATGTCTTTGAGTGTGACTGCTTGGGGTCCGCGCCTTGCTTTTTTGATGTAGTCGAGTATGTCGGGATTTAGGACGTGAAACTTCATCGCCTTGTTCGACTCGACGATTTCACCGGCCTTGGCCTTGTCGATGTCCTGCGCCTTCACCACCCCCCAGTTGCAGTGCAAGTCCTTGCCTTCTGAGACAAGATAGGAGCGTCCTTTAGCGTCTGTGAGAAGCTTCATAGTCCAATATCAAATGCAGGCGTCGTATAAAACAGGCTGGAAAATGCGAAAACCATTTAAACAGCCTTTAACTCCTTTTTCAGGCGTGTCATCGCGCTATTTAATATATTAATGTTATACTTTATGTCTTGAAAATGGAATATAAGATTATATTCTTAACAGCAATAATTCTCGCTTCAACGGTTATTGCGGAAACGGGGGGTGATTACAAGAATTATTTCAAAGAGTCTTGGAGCAGTGAGACGAAGGGTGTAAGCACTGCGTTAGGGTCTCTCCCAGACGTGGCGGGCTCGCGGATTCTTGTGACATCGGGAGTCAGCTCCTACAGTTTCGGGAAATCCGCGGTGATATACGCCTTCGACTATGAAGGCGGGAAAAAATGGGAGTATCATGTTTCCGGACTTCCCTCAAACATAGACGTCAACCATGATTATATAGCCTACGGTACTGAAGGACAAGGAGGATACATCGTAGTTATCGGAGGCGACGGAAAAAGCATTTGGAAAAAGGGCGGGGGATACAGTTCAAGCTACGAGCATACCATAAGCATAGCGGACATGGATTCCGACGGAAGACCAGAATTTTTCAGCGGGAAGAACTACGGGTCGCGCGGAAACATTCTGGACGCATATGACGTGGAGGGGAAGGCGTTCGCCACGTTAAGTTTCGGCTCCCGCGATCTTCCGGTAGTCGTCAGGGCCGCCGACTTGAACGGTGACGGAATCGACGACTTCATCATAGGATTTGCAACAAGCGCGCCGTCGGTTACTGGAGGAATTTTCGTGGGCATTGACGTAAGCTATAGGACTCCGGCATACATTCGCGCATACAAGAATGATGGAACCCCCCTTTGGGACATTAGGACGGACGCGGGAGTGCAGGATATTGCCGTGGCGGACTTCGACGGGGACGGCAGTCTTGACGTGGCGGCGGCCGTCGGAAGCAAGGTCATGGTGATAGGAGGCGGGGGAGAGCTGAAGTGGACTTATCCGCTGGGCGATTCTGTGAGAAAGCTTGGCGTCGTGGATTATCTCGGAAACACCGCAATTGCGGCCGGCGCCGACAAGATATATCTTCTGAACTCCGGCGAAACATTGTGGGCTTACTCCACGACAACCGTCAGAGACATGACCACGGCGGATTTGGACGGCGACGGCTGCACGGAGATTATAGCCGGTGCAAGCGAGTTGTATGTGATAGACTGCAGGGGAAATCTCATGTTTTCCTCAAGCGGTTTGAAGACAGTCTACAAAGTGCATGCTGCAAACCTGAATGGCATAGGCGTTGAGGAGATTGCCGTGGGACTGCAGGATTCTGTCGCTGTTTTTTCGGCTGAAGATTATGCGAGGATAAGAAAAGCCGAAAACTCGTACAACCTTGCGAAAGAATTGTATGACCGGGGGAATTATTCGGAGGTTCAAGCCCATGCGAGAAACGCTTTCGTGTTATACACTCATGTCGGAAGGACTGTTGAGGCCAAGAGGGCGGAAAGTCTTGAAGCCAACGCGGAGTCGATGATTAGCGCGGAATTTTTTTACAACAAGTCTTTAGCCTACTTTGAGTCCGGACTTTTGAACGAGAGTATTGAGGCTGCTGAAGAAGGGATTAAACACGCTCGTGCTGCCGGAAACACCGGGCTTTCAACAAAATTATCGAAGATAAAGTCTGAGGCTGAACTCTCATGCGATTGTCTTGAAAACCTTGCCGATGCGAAACGATTCTACGACAATGGATTTTGGCTTAACGCGAGCATTTCGGCCGAACGGGCTTATGAGGGTTTCACGACTCTTGGAGTGCAAGGCCTTGCCGACGAGTCTTTGAGGATAAAACAGGTTTCAGACAATATTATGACGGGTGAAACACTTTTCGCCCAAGCAGTGGAAGAGACTTTGGATGAAAGGTATACTAGCGCGGAAATCTCGCTCGCCTCAAGCGCTGAATTTTACGGGCTTGCAGGATACGCGGACAAGGACGGCGAGTTGGCGGCTCTTGAGTCAGTAATCAACTGGCGTGTCTTCAGGAAAACGTGGATGCCGAGAGCATTCTACCTGTTTATCGTCCTGATGTTAATGTCGTTTTTAACCCTTTTCCTGAACCTGGTGTTCCACGTCCAGATTAGGGGGGGTTTGCCCTGGCTTTTCATGAAGATTGACGACACAGTATATGCTGTTAGGTACGGTTCCGGGAGTTTTTTGGAGAACATCGCCCGCTCGCTCGCCCCGAAAGACGGCAGGGATTATGAAGTCGGAAAACGGACGCCGCCACGCAAGGATGCGGGAAAGAAGGGCGGGCTGACGACGCTCGACTCCGTCCTGAATCAACTGGATTATGAAGATTAAATGGACTGCGGTTTACACCAGATTTTTCTCGCACTTTTTTTCAAGAACGCACTCCCCGCATCTTGGATTGTTTTTCAGACAGTATTTTTTCGCGTGCTCGACGATAAGCCCGTGATAATGCTGGTATAAGAGGACTTCTTTGGGGAGGCTGTCTTCGAAGATTTTGCGGACTTGCCCGTAGTCTTCACCCCCAGATAGTTTTCCAAGCCGCGTGAAAATCCTTTTAGTGTAGGCGTCGACGACGAAAACGGGTTTTCCGAGCGCATAGAGCAGTATCGAGTCGGCTGTTTCCGGGCCGACGCCCCAGACGCCCAAGAGTTTTTTCCGAAGAACCTTAAAGTCTTCCCGACTCATCAGATTGAAGTCGCCACCGTATTCCCTGAAAATGAATTCAGCGAACTCCTTAAGCTTCCTCGCCTTCTGATTGTGGTAGAGGCTGGATTTCACAATAAAAGCCAGTTCTTTCAAACCAGCATTTCGGATTGCGGCGGGGTTCAAAAGGTTTCTCCGCCTCATTTCAGAAAGGCTTTTCTCAACATTACTCCAGCTTGTAGCCTGCGCGAGTATCGCCCCAACACATATCTCAAAAGCGCTATCCCCCGGCCACCATTTGTCCGGACTCCCGCCTAAAGACAATAAGTCATAGATATCCTTCAAGGTCACCCACCATGGTTATGCCATCTCCAGCCGACTGTGTGATTTAGATTATTTTTTTGGAGGATCTTTCGTCAGATATTTTCAGATGTGAAAAAATCCTTGTCTTTGACTATAATCCTCTCGTCTCGTAGTATGTCTTCGATGAATCCGAACCAGTAGACTACCATGCCGGCGCCGAACAAGTCCACATAGTGTGTCAGCTGGGTCGTATAATTCTTGTTTATCTCGACGCGGTCTCCGAACGTGCCCTTGCATTCTATCCAGTTGACCCATTTCCCGTCAACCTTAATCGGCGCCTCAAGCTTGAAGTCGGGTGTTTTCGGGTGACCTTCCGCCTGCGCGTCCTTCTCGGTCATATAGCCGCGTCCGCGTTCTTTAAGCCAGCGTCCGACGAACAGTTCGACTTCCTTGCCCCGGTCGAACTGGCGTTGATTTCCGTACGGCGAATATATCAGGTCCGCGTCGCTCGCCTGCCTTAAATCCTCCCTGATTCTCGAGTCCTCTATCATGCGCGGCTCCTGTAGGGAGCGCCTCACGCGCTTCTTGCTCCAACCCATCTGCTGGAGTAGGATTGAAGCGGTGATTACCGGAGAAAACTTGTGTTCTCTCGCAAGCTCGAGGAATGATTCCCCGCGCCTCCATCGGGAGAGAAGTTCTTTGGACTTTCTCTTTACTGAATAATGCCTTTTCTTGGTGTCCCGTATTATCCGGTTGGTGTATATGACAAAAAGAAGCTCGTGGTCGTATCCCTCGGCCTCGAGGGCTCTTACAGCCTCGAACGAGTCTAGCTTGTTATACAGGTGGTTGAATTCCTTCTCATCCATTTTTGGGGTGCCGTTAAAAACCACCCCATATAATTATATAATTATACGGGCGGGTTTAAAACTAAATTCTGGGAATCCGGCCAAAACAGTTTTTTTAGGGGGTATTGCAGGATTCAACGCATTCTTTTTTCAATCCCTCGTCAGTAATCTGCCCGCAGTAAAAACGGTTCTGCCTGTTTAACGCCAGGCTTTTCAGGCACTGGTTTCGGAAGTCTTCATCTTCCAGCCCCATGCACGTGTCAACGCAGTTTACGTTTTCAAGCGCAATCCTCACACATTCATCGCGGGCGGGGCCCTCCAATGCGTCCAAACACTTGTTGAAGTCTACGTTTTCCACGCACCTGCTGCAGCCGCAGGCGAAAACCGCCATGGCCAAGACTAACATTATTTTGCTCATAAATCAACCACCTCGGCCTGAATGCTTTCAGTATCAAATAGCAGGTAGGTTGCCCTGCCCGTGATATAGCCGCAGGCTTCGCCGGGATTAACAGTCAAAACACCGTTATCTTCTTGGACGAGAGGCTCGTGCGTGTGGCCTGACGCCACAACCTTGTATTTTCCGCTTGAAACAATCTCTCCAAGCCTTTTGCGGTCCGTCCCGTGGTATGCGCAAAAACTTATCCCGTCAAAATCGAATTCCAAAAAGTCGGTGAACTGGACGCCCATTCCTTCAAGCCTCTTGTTGATTGATTCCCGCGCGCCGTCGCAGTTTCCGAAAACCCCTTTAAGCGGCGCCTTGATTTTTTCAAGCTCTCCGACAGTGAACGGGGAACACAAGTCTCCGAGAAAAACAACGAGTTTCACGCCCCGCCGGTTTACGTCTTCAACAATACGCCTTACGTTGGGCAGGTTGTCGTGCGTGTCTGAAATGAATGCCACCAAAGACATGAAATAAATTATTGAAGCGTCGCTTAAAACAAGTGAAAATCTTTTTTTTATACAGTTTAAACTAAGTATTTCATATGCCTAAGGCAGAACACGTTTTCGAATGCTCTTATGAAGTGTGCAACAAGGTCGGGGGGATATATACCGTCCTGAAAAGCAAGGCGTCGGAGATGATCCACCACTATGACGGCAACTACACTTCCGTGGGATTCTACAACCCCGACAAGGCGAGGATAGACTTTGACGAGGAGGAGACTCCGCAAGACTTCAAGCCGGTTTTCGAACAATTGGAGAAGGAGGGCGTAAAATGCTATTATGGAGTCTGGCTGGTTCCGGGACGGCCGAAAACCATACTTGTAGATCCGGCGGGATACTACAACCGCGTCAACGACGTCAAGGCCTGGATGTGGGAGAAGTATCAGGTGGACAGCCTCAACTCCGACGACACGTTCAACCATCCGCTCGTCTGGAGCTACTGCACTGGAATCGTGATAGAGAGGCTTCTTGAGACTGGCACGCTTAAAGGCAGGCGGGTTGTCGTCCACGTCCACGAGTGGATGAGCGGAGCCGGGGCACTGTATCTTAAGTCTAAGAAAGCGCCGTGCGCCACAGTATTCACGACGCACGCCACAATGCTTGGGAGAACAATCGCAGGCTCTGGCGGAGACCTTTACAAGATGGTCGGTGAAGGCGTTAAGGGACGGACTGTAGACCCGGATGTCGCGAGAAAATACGGTGTTAACGACAAGCACACCATGGAGGTGGCTTGCGCCAACCACTGCGACGTGTTCACGACGGTCTCAACGATTACTGGAGGCGAGGCGAAGTATCTTTTGGGGAAGCGGCCGGCAATATTTCTTCCCAACGGGATTGATTACGCGAAATATTCGGAGCTTGACGAGGCGGCCATCCTCCGCCGGAAATACAGGAAGGACATGAGAAAGTTTCTGACGGCATACTTCAGCAGATACTATAACATAGACTACATGAAAATCAGGAGTTTTTTCATAAGCGGACGGTACGAGTTCCACAACAAGGGGATAGACGTCTACGTTGACGCTCTCGGAAAGCTTAACGAGGAGATGAAGAGCAACGGGTATGAGAACACTGTGATAGCATTCATCTTCGTTCCCGCCGCAGTCAGGGGTGAAAACATAAGGATTTTGAAGAATGCGGGCCTGCTTGAGGAGTTGTACGACCAGGTTGAAGACGCGCTTCCGGATATTGAATCCAGGATAATAACGTCCCTCACGAACGGGGAGCTTGCTGAAGACATATATTCTGAAGACTTCAGAAGGCAGGCGAGGAAGATGATTGTACACTTCAAGGAGCTTGTCGGACAGACTCCCCCGCTTTGCGCTTTCCAGCTTATTGACGAGGGCAATGACGCGATAATCAACGCCTTGAAGAGGAACGGGCTTTTGAACAGGATGGAAGACCGGGTGAAGGTAATATTTTATCCGGCATACTTGTCTTCGTCAGACAGGCTTATCGGTCTTGAATACAATCAGGCCACGTTAACCTGCGATTTGGGTGTTTTCCCATCATTCTACGAGCCTTGGGGCTATACGCCGGTCGAGACGGCAGTGCAGTCCACGCCCGCAATAACAACAGACTTGGCGGGTTTCGGACAGTTCATACAAGGGAAGGGCGAAGGGATTACT
>DSAL01000049.1 GCA_011380095.1 Candidatus Altarchaeales archaeon | reverse complement strand
TCACAAACCACTTTGCCGGAGAATTCCACAATACAGCAGACGTCTTTTGAAACCAGAAATCTTCTTATAACCGCCATAATACTGGTTTCAGGGGTTTCCTTGTCGGCATACTTCTTGTGGAGGAGGAAGCGTCAGCCGATAACATATAGTATGGGTTCAGGCAGGATAATCATTCCAGAAGACTGTGATGCCGGCCAAAAATACTCTCACAGCCCG
This sequence comes from Candidatus Altarchaeales archaeon, assembly GCA_011380095.1. GTDB lineage: Archaea > Altiarchaeota > Altiarchaeia > IMC4 > SCGC-AAA252-I15 > DSAL01. The sequence goes on along the minus strand of DSAL01000049.1, from coordinate 12,005 downwards.
GTTTCAGGCGATATAAAAGAGTCTGTAATAAAAATGCTTGACGAAAACGAGCAGGCGATAGTAAAATTGTTAAAGGATTCGGTTGAAGAGGAGATAACTCAAGCCTACATCTATAAAACCACTGGAATACCCAAATCAACCCTTTCAGACATATTAAGGAGTCTTGAAAGGAGGAAAATAATTTACAGGTCAAAAGAAGGGCGTACAAACTGGATAAAGCTACAGGAATGGGTTTATTCCTGAAAAAAACATTCTCGTACCTTAAAAAATGAAAATAAGGAATATGGAACGATTAAAGAATCAAAAAGACATATTAGACTATATTAACCCTGATTGTCCGGCCTGTTTTATAAATAGTGGAATAATCTAATTCATGGTCCGTGTGTGGTTAGCCAAAGCTTTCAAGCATCAGGCTAACACGCTACAAAAACACAAAAAACTAGAGGTGAAAAGAACAAAATGAAGACCTTGAAACAGGTAGGCTCTATTGCAGCAGGAGCAGTAATGCTCGGTGCGGCACTATCCGGTGCTGTAAGCGCGGCAATGGACACTACTGGTTTAACAGGAGATTTCTTCTACGACAGCAACTACAACCCAGTAGTTGAGATTGTTGTAGGAGAAAAAGGAATGGCTACAGACGCCTTGGCAGCCGGAAACATTGCGGCAGTCATAGGTAACTTGGCCTACACGAGCGTTGCCGCATCCACAGCAGGATCCGCTTCAGGACAAGTCGTCCTTGGAGTAACCGCGCAAGGAGCAGTAGGAAAATACGAGCAGGACAAAGACCACAGTGAAAACTGGCTTGTAGACAGCAACTTCTACTCGAAGTCGCAAAAGCTGGATTTCGACCCGGTTACTTCAAACCCTAAGCAGTACAAGCAGGGCAGTTTCATACAATACAGCCTAGCTTGCGACCAGCAGACGAGAAGTGAAGCCGGAATATTAAAGAGCGGAGTATACAACAACATACACTGCTTGTTCTGCCAGACGCTTTGTCTTGGAGAGCTCCAAAACCCAAAACACGAGATGGAGGAATACATCGTAGTGGACTGGGAAAACGTGAAATGGTGGGAAGACGGCCTTAACAAGCGCGATGCAGAAGAAGTCTTGATGTACATACCGTCAGACTCCGTAATATATGTTGTCGACACAGACTTCATACCACTACAAACCATCTACGATGGTGGAAACGAAGTCGACTTCGAGTGGCGCGGGAAGATAATCCTCTTCGGCGAAGAGTATTATGTAAAAGACGCGACAAGCAAGGAACTATACCTTGCGAAGGGAAGAGTCCTCGATGACGTGTCCAGCGAAGGATACACTGCGCAGTACATGGGCTACAAGTTCAAGATAGACCATTTGATATACTCTGCAGAATATCAGGTAGCAGGACTCCTCTTGGACGTTGAAAAGCCAGACGGAACCGTCGTGCAGACGCAAATCAGCAAGATGGCCAACGGCATAGTAGACGACATCGAGATAGCTGGAGTATACGCCAATGAAGCGGACGCAGTCGCAACCGCAAGCTTGCTTGTCTACGACACGACCACAAACGTCGTATTAAAAGACAACAAAGACTTGGAGTTAGGAGGAAAGGAATACACTGACTGGAGGGTAGAAATAACCGACGGCCAAGTTCAAGCCCAAAACTCTGACATATCCGAGTACAGTGGCGGCGGCACAGCCCTAACCTTGAAGAACATAACCGTAACCTACGACACGTCCATAACACTTGGAATAGGAGAATCTCTAGCATTCCCCTCAACATACAAGCTTGAGTTCATGGGATGGAGAGACAGCAACTACCAGGATGTTGTGTGCTCTGGCGCTGGAAACGGTAACATAATGCTTCAGGCGGTAGACAACTACCAGGTAAAAATGAGCTTTACCGGGGAAGACGGACACAGCTACAACAAAGTATGGCTGCACCAGGGGCCGTTCGGCGAGGGAGACCAGTTCATCCTCAGCGGAAGACTCTACGAGTTCGACAAGTTTGAGGACAGCGACGACATCACAAGCATTCCGGCCGACCAGGCTAGGGTTACCTTGAAGGATATGATAAACGGCGGAAAAGAAGCAATCGCCGTCTATGGTATCGCAGGAACTCCAGGCGACGAGACTCCAGCACTCTTCGAGCGAAGCTTTACCGAGGCATGGAGCAGAGAGGAAGAAGTCAGCTTACGCTACCGCTACAAGGCTGATGCAGACGACACAGACGTCTACTGCACGGAATTGAACAGCAACGTTGTAATGGCAGTGTTTACAGACGAAATAGTGTTCCTACCGAACACAGACCCTGGAGCTTGTGCAGACACTGTTGCAAACGCAAACGGAACCCTAATCGGCCTACTGCCAGCGCAAATAGGAGTCTTCAGAAACTTCGACGTTAACGACGCAGCACTATCCTTACAAGTGTTGAACGAGTCCGCCATAATCGACGCAGGATACCTTGCAGGATACACGGTATCCAACGCAGGCATGGGCGTGGACATCAACGGCGACAGCGACTACGACGACATCCTAATCCAGTTCACAAACCAGCAACTGGAAAGGATAGTCATAGACTTCTACGACCGCGACTACAACGACTCCGTCAAGTCAAGCCACGAGATGAGAGTTGCCGTAGACGACCATGAATGGGGAGTAAGCCCGGCAGCAACACTGACTAAAGACGACGACAGCATACTCTGGACTCCAGAAGGAGGAGACAAAGTAACAGCAAGCTGGAGTGGCGACAACGAGATAACAGCAATCGAACTCTGCCACCCAAAGAGCATCGTCTACCCGACCGCGTTCCTCGGAACCCTCGAGGAAACAACCACCATGGACGCAATCATCACCAAGGCGGATGAGGGAACAGAAAAGACGCTCGGATGCTGCACCTACCTGGTTAAAGAGTTCGGTGTTGACGTAACGACAGAAAAAGTTGCGAAAATCACCGTCAACAAAATAACCGGCGGTCTAGTCGTCTCAGAGACGCAGGCAAACACCAGCAAAAACCTGATTATTGTCGGAGGACCGGCAGTAAACGGCATGGCACAAGTAACCGAAGCCGACCTTGGCGGAGGAAACTATGTCGTTAAGAAAATCGGCAACACGATAGTCGTGGCCGGTGTAGGTCCAGCCGACACGGTAGATGCTGGAAACCAGCTTATAGCCTGGCTCTACAACAACATCCACTAAAGGGCCTAAAAACCCTTTTTTTCTTTCTTTTTTTTTATTTTATAATCAAAAAACCCTCCTACTTCTAAAAATGCTAACTATTTCAGGACTCGGACTATACGACGTCGGCGACATCCCGAGGAAAACAATAGCCGCCGCCGGAAAAGCAGACAAAATATACTATGAAACCCACACAAACCTCTACCACTCCACAATCAACGAAATACGAGAAATACTCGGCGAAAAAGTAGAGGAAGTAGGGAGAAGATTCCTGGAGGAAGATTCGAAAAAACTGATGCTGGAGGCGAAAACACAAGACATACTCGTCCTAGTTCCAGGCGACCCGCTGGCCGCCACAACACACATTGAACTAATACTCGAAGCCAAAAACGCAGGCGTCCAAACACAAGTGATACACGCTTCAAGCATATTCACCGCAATAGCCAAGACCGGACTGCAACTCTACAAGTTCGGGAAGGCCACCACACTCCCGTTCAAAACCGAAGCAAAACTCCCGACATCCCCATACCATGCTGTAAAACAAAACCGGGATTCAGGACTCCACACCCTAATACTCTTGGACGTAAAATCCGATGAGCAACGCTACATGAGCGCCAACCAGGGGCTTGAAGTACTGCTTGAGCTTGAAAACGAAATAGGATTAGGCTTATTCAGAAACGACACTTTAATGGCCGCCTGCGCAAGGCTTGGAGCGCCGGATGAAATAATAAAATTCGGGGAAATACAAAAACTCTTAAAAACAGACTTCGCAAGCCCCCCCCACGTTCTCATAATGCCCGGCGACCTCCACTTCAAGGAAGAAGAAGCGCTCAACCAGTACGCTTGAAATCTCGGATTAGTTTTTCCATTATGGAAAGATTATTCTCCTGGCTGAAAGAGCCGGCAACATCCTGCAACTCTTTTTTTGAATAATCCTTCATCTCAAGCGAAACCTCAATCATCAAAGGCAGACACCTTACAACATTATCAACCACTGTTATGTCCGCCTTCACAGCGCTCCTTGAAAGAGGGTTCAAGTCAATGCAGACAACCTTCTTGCCCGCCTCAACCAGACGCTCCGTCCTGTCGCCGTCTTCAAGCATTACAAGTACCGCGTCAGCCTTCCACAAAGCCTCATCCACAAAACCCCTCTCAGACTCCAAACCCTCAAGCCTGTGGGAACGATTTACCCCATAAACTTTTCTGGCGCCAGCCTCATCCAAGACGCGGATAATCTTTTCAACACGCTCCTGCGAATGATAGAACAGGTTGACTTCAATGCCGGCATCCAAAGATTCAGACAGTCCGACGACATAAGCCGGACACAATGCGGCAACATTACCATTAACCGATATGACCGGATTTTCAGCCAGCAAAAGGGCGGCGACGCCAGCCCTAATCGCCACAAAAGCAGGCTCGCGCGTCCTCTCACCAAGCAAGTAGTCGAACGCCTCACCCCTCCCGTGCGCAATCAAACCCGCATCCGCGACAAGACCATTTCTAAAACCTTCAACAAGCCTCTCCCTAACATCAAGAGACCACTTCCTGGGATGCGAGCCTGGAACAACCATGTCTTTTTATAGGATAACTGCATATATATTGGCTGGTTGACGGTCAAAGCGGAGGGGCAACACCCGTTCTCATCCCGAACACGGAAGTAAAGTCCTCCAGCGATCCGGCCGGTACTGCATAATATGTGGGAAACCCGGGACGCTGTCAACCACTCAATCTCATTCTCCTTCAAAATATTTCTCTGATACTACTTTCCGGCTGGTTACCGTCGTCTTTTAAAATCACTATTACTTTATTGTATGTAGTAAAAACACGGGTGTTAGAATGGAGGAGACTATCAGGAATTTGACTAAGGCTTTCATAGGAGAGAGCCAGGCGAGAAACAGGTACACGATTTACGCGAAAATCGCGAGCAAGGAAGGTTTCGAACAGATTTCCGAAATATTCCTGCAGACTGCAGAGCAAGAGCGGGAGCACGGTAAATGGCTGTTCCGCCTCATCAACGACTTGAAGAAGAAGGCGGGTGATGGCGAATACAATCCGATAGTCGTCGAAGCTGAAGCGCCGACAACACTTGGAACAACCGTGGAAAACCTGAAGGACGCGGTCGCCGGTGAAAACCACGAGCACACTTCAATGTATCCCGAGTTCGCGGATACCGCCGAAAAAGAAGGCTTACCAGACATTGCGAAACGCCTAAAAGCGATTGCGAAAGCCGAAGAACACCATGAAGGACGCTATAAGAAGCTTCTGGCAGAAGTGGAAGGAGGAAGCGTCCTAAAAAAGGGCAAACCCGTCGTCTGGATGTGCAGGAAATGCGGATACACACACGAAGGATCGGAACCCCCGGAAGAATGCCCGTCCTGCCAACACCCGCCAGCCTACTTCCAGATAAAGTGCGAGACATACTAACTCGCACAAACCCGATTTTTTTTATTTTAATTTTAAATTAAAAACTGATTTTTTCCAGAAAAATTTTCCTATTCAATAATCCCACATCAAAAACCAGGTATGCTATAGCCAGCATAAGATACATTGAAATCAAATATGTTGCTACAGTATTGTAAATGAAACCTTGGTTTTCCGCGCTTGAATTATGCGGGAATATCATGTCCTGGAACAACATTTTGTCCGTGTGAAACATGAATCCCATCATCAAAAAAAGAAGTATCGTAAAACAAACGCCCCCACGCCCATCAAGCTTCTTCCTCCACAAAATAATGAGTAGCGCCAAAACCATGTAATAATACCTGACGGTCACGAAATAAGTGAAAAAGACAGTCAAACCCAGGAGGATGCTCGCGTCAACATCGTCGACACGGGTTGAAATCAAAACCGCCAAAACAAGAATCAGCGCAAGACTACTGTAGTATGCAAACTGTTTTTCCTCGAAACTGGCGAGCTTCACGCTCTGGCTTACAGTGTCGTTAGGCATGAAAACATACTTGAAGCCGATACGGTGGTGTGATAGCCTATAGGCGTTTAAATCCATCTGGTCCTTGAACTCAAGCCAGTCTGAGAAGCCGTGTCCGGCAAGCGAGCTTACTACCGCAAGAATTACGCATGTTAGCGTGAAGTAACTGAAAAAAACCCTGTATGAGGCTGGAATAGTTCGAGTCTTCAGGAATCCGAAAATACCTTTAACACCAAGGCCGAGCGTAAAGACTACGGGGAAAACCAAGAGCATGGAAGACAAAGACAAAAGCACACCAGAAACTCGGAATCTACGCTCGTTCAGCATGCACAGTCCGACTACAAGCGCCGACATCCAAAAGTATCTTAGGAAAGAGCCTCCGATATGCAGGAAACGGCTTGGATAATTCAGGCAGAAAAGTATTGTAAACAAAAAACCGGTCTTCCAGCCGAATGATTTCGAAACGAAATAAAACATTATGAAAAGCAGTGCAATGTCCAAAAGGCTTGCGTAAAGCATGTTTTCATAGCTCAATTCAAAACTGTTTGCAAGTTTTTTGGCGAAAAGAGTGTGGACTGGAGTGCCGTGATATCCGTGGTCTTGCAATACCCCAGGCCACATGGAGCGTTTTATCCTGAAAAAAACATTCACGTCATTCTTGAACTCACTCCACCTGTTTTCACTGAAATAATCCTTGCACACGGAGTTTTCTGTAATAAAATTGTAGCTGACATAACGGTATGTTGAAAGATCGCGGACCTGCGGATTTGAACGTATTGGCCCACTCAACTCCTCATTCGCCAAAACCGTGCACTCGTAGAGCCTTACATAACCCAATTCATTAAAATATTTCGCTCCAAGGATATAGTGGTATGTGTCCCACTCTTTCACATAATTATAGTTGCATGCCGAGCGTGTGACATAGAAATAGCTGGTGGCGGATAATACGACAAGCACAGCTATGACGGCTAAACTCAAGTCAAGCCTTTTTTTATCACCATTCCTTCCAAGAAGCGCGCGTATTTTACCGCCAAAAAGAAAGCTTGAGAAAACAGTCAGGGCAGTCAAATACGCTATCGCCATAAATACTGTAGAAACGCTTTTGCAGTCCAGCAATCCTTCAAGCCCGAAGAAATAATGCCTCGAAGCCGGCTCGGAATGATATTTGACTATCATAAGGGAGTTTCCAATGAGGATGACGAGGAAGAAGGCAAGAATCCACCATCGTTTCAAAAAAGAGCAGGTCATAGTCGAAAATACTTAAAACACAATCCTTAAAGTATCAAAACACATTTTTTAACCTTCATTTTAATTTTTCTGACATGACTTTACACGAAATTACTCTGGGGGTTTTTTACGTCGGCAACAAGCACCCCGAAAGAGTACTCTTCGACGAGCTGATACCCCTGCCTGACGGGACGACCTACAACTCCTACCTCATACGCGGGAGCGATAAGACTGTCTTGATTGACACGGTTGATCCTGAGAAAAAGGACGAGCTTCTCTCCAAACTCGAATCTCTCGGAGTCGAAAATATAGACTATGTCGTAGCAAACCATGCCGAACAAGACCATTCCGGAACGCTCCCGGAAATACTTGAAAAATATCCTACTGCCAAGATTTTGGCTACCGAGAAATGCGCGGAATTTCTCTGCGAACTGTTGCCAGTCAAACCAGACCAGTTCAGGGCGGTAGCCGACGGCGAGGAAATATCTCTTGGAGGCAAGACTTTGAAGTTCATCCACGCGCCCTGGGTTCATTGGCCGGAAACCATGCTGACATATCTTATGGAAGACAAGACTCTCTTCCCCTGCGACCTGTTCGGCTCTCATCTTTCACAAGACGAATTATTTGTGAAAGACTTCTCCAAAGTCGAAAAATCCGCTAAAAGATATTACGCCGAAATAATGATGCCGTTCCGCGCGATGATTAAAGGCCACTTGGAAAAGATTAAGAGTATTGAGTTCGACCTTATCGCCCCAAGCCACGGACCCATCTACAAAAATCCCCAAGACATAATTGGCGCATACCAAAAATGGGTGTCAGATGAAGTTGAGAACAAAGTCGTGATAGCGTATGTCTCAATGCACGGGAGCACCCAGAAAATTGTGGAACACCTTTCAAAAGAATTGGCGGACCGCGGAATCGAAGTCAAATCCTTCAGAATAACCCAAGACGACATCGGAGAGCTTGCGATGGAGCTTGTAGACGCGGCAACAATAGTTCTTGCAACACCAACAGTCCTTGTGGGCCCCCACCCCCAGATGGTCTACGCCACCTACGTCGCCAACCTTCTTAGGCCGAAAGCCAGGTTCGCAACCATAATAGCCTCATACGGGTGGGCTGGACAGGCTGTAGAGAAGCTTTCTGCAATGCTGACGAACCTTAACGCGGAAGTATTGCCTTCTACAGTCGTTAGGGGCAGTCCAAACGAAGATGACTGCAGCGCGTTATGTGCTCTTTCCGATAAAATACTTGAAAAACACAAGAGTATTGGACTAATAAAATAAGGTGCTTTCAGAATGGATTTGAAGGACGCGCTCAGGGAGGCGCTTGATTTCGAGAAGAAGGGGAGGAGGATTTACCTGCAGACTGCGGCCGGCACGAAAAATCCGCACGTGAAAAAGACGTTCGAATTCCTGGCAAATGAGGAGGTCAACCACATACATGAAATCGAGGAGTTCATGCAGAAAGAGAATCCGGAAGTTGAATTGCATGGCGCAAAGCTCGATGAAGTCCAGAAATTCTTCACAACCACAGTCAACGAGTTCCGTGGTGATGTTGACATAGTGGAAGACGACGTCAAGGCATATGAGACCCTCATGGAGCTGGAGAAGAAGAGCTACGACTTCTACGAGCAAAGATACAATGAGGCGCAGGACGAGCAGACCAAGAAATTCTTCATGTTCCTCATGGACCAGGAGTCAGCACACTTTACACTACTCTCAAAAGACTTGGATTACCTAAGGGACCCGGTAGGGTTTTTTGGAAAAGAGGAACAGCATTTTTTCGAGGGCGGGTGAAGGAGTTTAATCCGGGTGTTTGATTATGGAGGACGAGGCGCTGAAGAAGAAGATTGAGAAATACATTCGGGAGCACAATGTCACAACGATCGCCGTAACTGACGGCAAGATTCCGAGCGCACACTCCATGTATTACGTAAGCCACGGACTCCACATATACCTTGAGTCAGACCCGCAGTCCCAGAAAATCCATGTTCTCAGAAGCAATCCAAACATTTCTCTCACAATTGATGAGGACTATACCAGGTGGAGCAAGATCAAGGGAATCCAGCTTTTCGGCAAAGCCAAGATTGTGAAGGAAGAATACGCTCCAAATCTTCAGAAGGCTTTCGCCGAAAAATTCACTCAGGTCGGCGAGCTCGGGGGAATCCTCGAACACCACGTCTTCGTTGAAGTCATCCCGGAAACAATCTACTTCCTCGATTTTGAAAAAGGATTCGGAAAGCGTGAAGTACTCTACCTCGAAGACAAGAAGTCGATACTCTCCTGGTAACACCATCAGGGTATCATGGTGGTTACCGGCGGTTTTAAATATTTCCGAACGTATGTTTAAACCGACGATACGGAGGATGAAAAATGGCTGAAGTTAAAGTCTACAGTACGCCGACATGTCCCTGGTGCAAGAAGCTTAAGGACTGGATGAGCGAAAACGGCATAAAATTTGAGGACGTGAATGTCGGAGCCGACCAGAATGCGGCAAGACAAATGATTGAAAAGTCCGGCCAGATGGGAGTCCCGCAGACCGAGATAAACGGAAAAATGATTGTCGGATTCGACCCTGATTCAATCAAGAAGGCTTTGGAGAATGCATGATGTCGTAATAGTCGGGGGAGGCCCTGCCGGCATTACCGCCGCGATATATTCCACGAGAAAACGATTGAAGACAATCGTCTTGACGCGGGATGTCGGGGGTCAGGCCGCGTGGAGTTCAGACATTGAAAACTATACCGGCTACCAGTTCATAACAGGAGCCGAACTCTCCGACAAGTTCCGTGAACAAGTCAAGTCCCTCGACATCCAGCTTTCTGAAAACGACGAGGTCCATTGCATAAAAAAGGACGGTGCCACCTTCAAGATAGAAGCCAAATCCGGCGCATACAAGGCTAAAACAGTTGTTTTCGCAACAGGCCGAAAGCCGAAAGAGCTCGGCGTTAATGGGGAAGTAGAGTTCAAAAACAGGGGTGTCACATACTGCGCAACCTGTGACGGCCCGCTTTTTGCCGGAAAAGACGTTGCGGTAGTCGGAGGCGGGAATTCCGCGATGGATTCGGCGCTCCAGCTCATGAACATCGCCAAGAAAGTCTACATCCTGAACATCAACGACGATTTGGCTGGAGACGAGATAATGAAAGAAAAATTACAGTCCGCAAAAAACGTTGAGATAATTAACGGGGCGCAGACGAAAGAGATTGCCGGCGGAAAGTTCGTGGAAAAAATCAAGGTCTCAGTAGATGGCGTGGAAAAGTCTCTTGACGTTCAGGGAGTCTTTATAGAAGTCGGAAGCCTTCCAGTCAAGGCGCCCGTGGAATGCAAGCATCTTGGAGTAGAACTAAACCAATACGGGGAAATCCGGGTGAACGCCAGGTGCGAGACGAACGTCCCCGGGTTTTTCGCGGCAGGCGATGTGACTGACGTTGCGGAAAAACAGATTATAGTTGCTGCAGGACAAGGATGCATTGCGGCGCTTTCAGCGTTCAAATACATTTCAAAAAACAAGTTCTAAGGTGAAAAAAGATGGTTGAAAAAAGACAGGTATACAAGTGTAATGTGTGCGGGAATATCGTTGAAGTATTGCATGCGAGTGTGGGGGAACTCGTATGCTGTGGCGCGCCAATGATTCTTTTGAAGGAGAACACAGTGGATGCTGCAACAGAAAAACACGTTCCAGTCATCGAAAAGACCGAGAACGGCGTGAAAGTCAAAGTCGGCTCAATACCCCACCCCATGGAGGAAGAACACCACATCGAGTGGATAGAATTGATTGCGGACGGAAAATCATACATCCAGTTTCTGACGGTTGGAAAGCCCGCCGAGGCCGAATTCTGCGTCAAGGCTGAAAAACTCACCGCACGCGAGTACTGCAACCTCCACGGGCTTTGGAAGTCTGGATAAAATAATTCAGACATCTTTTTCTTTTTACTGATAAATCATGAGCTCGAAAAAACTTGTGGCTGAAATCAGGCAGTTGAAGAAATCCTGCCTGAAGAAGACTGTTGATGGGCGCGTCAAAGAGTTCGAGAAAGTTGGAGAAAAATCTTCTCGTGAAATCTTCAAGGAACTTTGTTTTTGCATTCTGACCGCCAACTACAATGCCGAACACGCGATTGTAATACAAAAAGCGGTGGGAAACGGATTTTTGGATTTTTCTGAACGCAAGCTCGCGAAAGAATTGAAGACGCTCGGCTATCGTTATCCGAATACGCGGGCTAAATACATTGTGGAGGCGCGGGTTCACGCGAAAAACCTGAAGAAGACAATCCACTCATTCGAAGACGAGCAGGACGCCAGAATTTGGTTTGCCGAGAACGTGAAGGGGTTGGGGATGAAAGAGTCCAGCCACTTCCTGCGAAACATCGGATACAAAAATTTCGCTATAATAGACTTCCACATAGTCGACGTACTCGTCGGTCACGGCATAATCAAAAAGCCTAAAACCATCTCAAGACGGAATTACGTGGGGATTGAGGATTCTCTAAAAGCTATTGGAAAAAAAATCGGGCTGAACATGGCGGAACTAGACTTATACCTGTGGTATCTGGAAACCGGGAAAGTCTTGAAGTGAAGAATTAAAAATAAAAATAGGGTTTTATCCTGTTTTAACAGCATTTTCCGCATCCTGGTTCGCACATAACACATCACCTCGATATTCTTTATATACTTAGTATCATTATATC
>DSAL01000083.1 GCA_011380095.1 Candidatus Altarchaeales archaeon | reverse complement strand
GGATTATGTGATGCTTGTACTCGTCCAAAACCATACTGCCGGCCGCCGCCCGCTTCTGCTCTAAGGTCAAGTCCGGGTCGGTTTGCAGTCCTACAAGCTCTTGTTCCCTTTTTTGGTATGACGCCATGTTTATTATGACGTTCATGCCCCCGTCTTGGACTTGCACCATCGCAGGATTTATTTCAGTGTCGTCGTAAGTCAGGATTATGTTTCTAAGACCGTCTTTGACCATGTTTCCGTTTTCGTCAAGAATTCCGGCGCGCGCTAAAGGATTATTCGGATCATCTATGGCTGTTTCCATGTATTGGACCATCTTCATTGTCTGCTCGTCAAGGTGATCGGACTCCGCGTCCGTCAGGCCGGCCTCCCGCTTTTGGCTTTCATACCTGCCCATTGAAACATCGCCGAGATGGAATTTTTCGGGGGTGTAAAACCTACCTTTTAACTCGCCCATCATTTGTTCCCGCTCCTTCTCGGCTTCGCCGGTCAGTATGCTCCGCGTCTTGCCGTCGCCGAAGTCGACTTTTGTTTTGGCGACGTCTTCCATCCTCATTATCTTGCCCCCAATCTGGACTTCATTCAAGTCCTGCCGTTCCATCGTGCCGTCCGCCTTCCTAACCACCGCCTGCCACTGTTCGCCGGTCGGATTGTCTATTCGTTCTACAATACTGCCGTCCAAAGACCTCATTTCAAGGCCGGCTTGGCCTCCTTTTGCGACAGTCAGATTGCCTTTTGCGTCAATAGCGAATCCGTCCACCCTCTTTTTCAGAATGCTTTGGCGGTTTACGACATCCCACGAGTAGGGAGACTGTGACTCCGCGTTCTCTCCGAAATGCATGAACTCCTGCCTCTCCTGACCCTCGATTATCACCCCGCGCGCGATGATAACCTTGTCGCCTTCAATCACATTGTTGGGCCCACCATAAAATGATGCGACTTCGTGGGTAATCCCGTCCTCGTCCACTATCCGTATCGGCTCAGTCCCCGCCTTCTGCGCCGGAGTCAAAGTATGTATGAAAAAGCTTTCTACATGAGCCGTCCTGGCGGGCCGGCCCATTTCGTCGTTAAGATTTATGTCGACGTCGCTGATGAAATTGCCGGGATTCCGGTCTGCTTTGGCTTCAAGGTCTACGCCCGACGGATGCGCCTTCATAAGCCGCCTTACATACTGCATGTCCTTCTCGTCAAGCCAGACCCTGCCATTCACGTCCACCTCAACATGGATGTTTTCCTGCTGGGCTATCGCCAGAATCCTAAGCTGGTTTTCCGCGGTTTCAGGATACTTCTCTCGTAAAGCCCTCAAAACATCCTTGCTTATGACTGTGGCGTTCTGGTCGACCGCGTCGAGTTCCGCCCCCTGTGGCAGGAAATTCCGGTTGACTGCGACAGTCCGTCCAACAACCTTCCCGCCCCCGCCGACTTCCGTCGCGTCCAAAACACCCCCAGTCGAATTAAATTCCGCCTTCAACTCCGTATGACTTTCAATGAACTCTTTCTGTTCGGCAACGGTGTCGGCGGAATGCTCGCGTGCAACGCGGGTTTTCGCAACCTCCTGAAGAAGAGCCGCCGAAGTTCTCTTTTTGATTTCACCATTCCATTTGGACTGCATCTTTCCGGCGACATCGCTATGATTATTACTGTCACCCATGCTTTCCCCAGCCTTCGCCTTCGCCTTAATCCCCTCGGCAACACCAGAATCCAATCCGGCAGTCCTCTCCAAAGTGTTCGCGATTGTTATGAGGTGTTGAGCCTGCTTTTGACAGGCTTCCAAATCCTTCTTGTCCCCGCTCGCCCCATACTTTTTCTGGGCCTTCTCATACGCTTCAAGAGCCGAGGGAAGCTCAAGCTCTTTGGCGTCAATATGCCTTCTCGAGCCTTCCTTGTAGGCCATGTAAAGGTGCGGATTCTTTTTCTCAAGCCATTCAACAAGCTTGCGGTGGTGGTTTACGTCGGTCGTCCCCCGCAAGCTTGAGCCGGTATGGCGTAGTTCGTCGAGCATTTCATTGTTTTTACGCACGACCTCGCCAACACGCTCTCTTGCAGCGTCAACCTTCTTCCGGGCGGCAACCAAGTCATCGCCAGTCTTTCCTGACTTTTGCAGTGAGTCTAGTTCGTTTACGGCGGCGCGTTCGGCGTCAATTGCCCGGTTATACTGCCTCTCATACCGGCGTGCCCTGTGGCTGTAAGCCCTCCTTGAGGCGAACTGGCCTACGCTCAAACCCGCCATCGTCTTTCCGACCGCGTATGCCGCCGGCTGGAAGGGGGCGGGAATGAAGACTGGCGCGACATTGAATAGGATACGCCCCATATGCCTTACTGGGAAGAAGAATGCTGGAACCGCCGCACCCAACACAAGCCCCACGCCCCGCATCTCAAGCTTCCTCGCGCCGACAGTGTCGCCAGCCCTCCTTAACGCCCTCGCCTGCCAGTTCAATTCGCCGACGCTAGACACGTCCTGAACCCGGTCCCAAAAATTCACGAGCGGATAGAATCCGAGGTAACCCTGTGTTTCACGGCTCGTCAACTCCTGCTCCGCACTCAACTGAGTCCCGATGGAATCGCTGTACCCGCCGTACGGCTCGTTGGCTGGGCGCCCGCTTGCGGGAGACTTCACACTCTTGTCAACACCCTTGTCTATGCCGGCCATTCCGCCCTGCGTTCCCGACGATGGAACACCGCCCCCGCCGACTCCGACACCGCCTGAAGCCGCGCCGGACGCCGGAGGAGCGCCCCAAGCCTCCCTGACTGCTTCTGCGCGGCCCTTCTTGTCGAAAAGCGGGAGAGCGCCTTCAGTGCCGAAAAGATTGGAGTCCCGCGCGCGATTCTGCAGTCTATTCAAGAAACTTCCCTCGCCCTTGGAACCCCAAGCGGCTTTCGCGGATGCTTTCGCGGATTTTATTGGATGTCTTACCGAACCCCACCCCTTCTCTCCAAGAGATTTGAATGTGCTGGGACTGAAGAATCCTGCTCCCTCACCCACATTAATACCGCCGCCCATCCATGCGGCCTGCGTCGCAGCCTGAGTTATGGACGTGCTTCCGGAACCCATCATTGCGCCACCCAATGCGACGGCGCTAAATGACGTTAGTTTTTGAGTGTCAGTCCGCCCCTGCCTTACAAGGCCGGCCATCCCGGCCGCCGCAATAGGCGCCCCAGCCCACTTTAGTGTTGAAGTCATGAGCAGGGGCATCATCGTCGTGAGAACGAGTCCTGCGGCGATTATGAATGGCGGCGCCAGGATTTGGATTAATGCAGAAACTATTTCATCCCCTACAGTCCATTGAGGCGGGACGCCAGCCTGGAATTGGTCTGGACTTCCTTTAGACAGGGTTAACGCCACGGTAAGGGTGACCACGAAAATCAGTACTATGAGCGGTTTTACGAGAATCCAGACTATGGTCTGGCCTAAAAGCTTTCCACCGAGCTTTCTGGTGGGCGGGAAAAAGTGCATGAATATGGTGGCTGGAAAGATTATGTAGAAGAATATCAGCAGTATCATACGGACTGCCAGCAGGGCGAGAGGCCCTATAAGCAGGGTTATGAATATGCCGAGAATTATGATGTTTGCAGCAGCTGCCGCTAACGCGACATATGTTGCAATTCCGGCGAATAATATGCCTAGTGTCTGCAGAAATGGGCTTCCTGGATTAAACTGCTCTTTCACCTTAACTGTTGAATTGGTGACTAAGTGGCCCATCATGGCGGCAGGATTCGTCATTTCTTCTTTGAATATGCCTATAATTTCCCCGCATAATTCGTCAGCCCAGCCCACCAGGATTGTGAAAAGGAGGGGGGAGACTGTGACGAGAACCATGCTGACTATCGACTTCCAAAGCATGTCTTTGGCTTTCGCGCGCTCTCCGGGAGAGATAGATGCGAAGATGAAAAGACCGCCCGCCCAGCAAACTTGTATTATGAAAAAGGGAATGAGTATGGTGAATATTGGAGTATGCAGGTTGCTAAAGTCCGTGTAGTCTATGAGAGCCATTTAACTTTCACTTAAAAGTAAATCCAGTTTCGCGAACAAGTTCCCGAACAAAACCTCCGAAGTTTCTTCAATCCAATTTAGGATAGTTTCAGGAAGCGAAAAGACAATCCTGAAGATTTTGATAACGGCTACGACACTGCATTTAACAAAATTACCGAGTTTAGAATACCATGCAAGGTCGGTCCTCTCGCTGCAGTCAAGCCAGCCGGCGGAAGCGCCTTCACTAACGTCATCATCAAATTTCTCGCCACGGTAGGGATCATATCCAGTCTGCGCCGGGTCGGTCTGCGCTTGCGTGAAAAAAGAAGATGATGCGAGAGCAAATATTATGAGCAATGCCGGCGCAGTTTTAGATTTTGAATTCATGGTTAAAGCACAATTTCTAGTATATATTAAATTATATTTGAAAACAACGTTTAATAAGTATTTTTAAAGGATACCTCCCTACTAAATTGGGCGAAATTGCCTTTAAAAGCTTATCGTTTTTTGATGTCTTGATTGTAGAGGGTATTCAGAATGTCTAACGCGAAGAAAGAGAAGAAGTGTCCGGACTGCGGCGGCGAAAACTTTTTGACAGACCACAAGCACGGTGAATTAATCTGCCGTGATTGCGGAAGCGTTTTGGAGGACGGACTATTCGACTTCGGCCCGGAATGGAGGGCGTTCGACGAGGAGCAGAAGAGCAAGAGGGCGCGGACGGGAGGGCCAGTCAAGTACGCTAAACTCAACAAGGGTTTGACTACGGAAATCGACCGCTACGACCGCGACATCCGGGGCGGGGCGATACAGCCTGAGCGGAAAGCCCAGCTCTACCGTCTGAGGAAGTGGCAGAGGCGTTCGAGGATGAGCGACTCAGTACAACGGAACCTTTCGATCGCGCTTCCGGAGCTCGACAGGATGTGTGCCTACCTGAACATCCCCAACAACATCAAGGAGGAGTGTGCGATGTGGTATCGCAAGGCGGTCAACAAGGGGCTTGTCCGGGGAAGAAGCATAGAATCAGTTGTTGCCGCAATCATCTATCTCGTATCCCGCAAGCATCACGTCCCGAAAACCCTGGAGGAACTGGAGGAGGCGAGCGGAGTCAAGAAGAAGGATATTGGAAGAAGCTACAGGTTCGCGTGCAGGAAACTCGGAATCAGGATGCCGGTCGCAACCCCAATGGATTATGTCCCCAGGTTCGCGTCGGAACTGAAGCTGTCGGGCGAGACCGAGGCGAAAGCCATCGAGATTCTGCAGCAGGCGCGAGAGAAGGGCGTGACTTCCGGCCGAGGTCCGACTGGGGTTGCCGCCGCCGCGATTTACCTTGCCGGAAAACTCACTAACGACAAGCAGACTCAGAAGGGAATCGCACATAAGCTCGCCGGAGTCACTGAAGTGACAATCCGAAA
The DNA here is from genome assembly GCA_011380095.1 of Candidatus Altarchaeales archaeon. GTDB lineage: Archaea > Altiarchaeota > Altiarchaeia > IMC4 > SCGC-AAA252-I15 > DSAL01. The sequence goes on along the minus strand of DSAL01000083.1, from coordinate 7,046 downwards.
CAGGTATGAGGAGATTGCCAGAGAACTTGGGATTGAAGTTTAAATGGATTTGTTGAAGCACGCGTTGGTCGAGCTCGCCAACTTATGCTCGGCCAGAGCATCCCCCTTCATCATCGCGTCAGGCGAGTATGGAAGGCATCTTGAAGTCAGCCAGCAGTCGGCTTCAAGATACTTGACCCAGCTTGAAGAGCGGGGATACATCAAGCGAACAATCAGGGGACGCGGACAGGAAATCAGTTTCACGGAAGCAGGACTGAACGTCATAAAAACCTACAAGGACAACATAACAAACTTCCTCTCTGAAGGCCGAAAAAAGAGGGTGGAGGGCGTTTTGACGAGCGGGCTTGGAGAGGGCGCGTATTACGTTAAAGAGTATTCTGAAAAGCTTGAAGACATTGTCGGATTCAAGCCATACGCCGGGACATTCAATCTTTTGGTAACAGAGCTTCCGCAGGTCGCGAAAAATTTGCGCAAGAGGATTTCTGGTTTTGAAAGGGATGGACGGAGTTTCGGATACCTCGACTTAGTCGAAGCCGAACTCAATGTTGGCGGAGTGAAGGAGACATGTTTTTTGATAATCCCGGAACGTCACCATCACAAAAACCAGATTGAGATGATAAGCAGGTATAACCTGAGGAAAAAATACGGGCTGAAAGACGGCGACAAAGGAGTCCTAAGTTTCTGAAATAATTTTTATTGTCCTAACGCTTTTTTCACCGCGTCGATTATCTCGTTTTCTCCTGCGAGCTTCGCCTTGCCCTCCTCAATCCGCGGTTCGACCAAGACTATTCCCGCATTCTTCAATTTCTCGATTTTTTCTTTGACGAACGGGTTTTGGTGCATGCTCTGGTGCATTGCGGGAACAATAATTATTGTTCTGCCGGAGCCGAGGGCGGTCGCCGCCATCGTTGTCACAGGAGTGTCGTCGATTCCGCACGCGATTTTACTGATGGTATTCGAGGTTGCGGGGCAAATCAAAAGCAGGTCGGCGTCTCCTTGGAGTCCCAAAAGCCTGACGTGTTCGACGCCGCCGGTGATTTTTTTTACGGCGGGGTTTCCGCTCGCCCAGTGGAGGACGTTTGGGTGTATGATTTTTCTCGCGGCCCGGCTCATCACGCATTCGACTTCAAATCCCTGGCGGACAAGCTCCCGCACGAGTTCCGGAGTTTTTACCGCAGCAACACTCCCGCAGACTCCCAAAACGATTTTCGCCATCTTCGAGTTTATCTTAAACGGTTTGAATATTAAAGTCCGATTCACATAGTATTTTCCCTGAAAATGAGTTTAGAAGACGAGATTTTAAGGCTTAAGAGGGATAGGAACGCCGTTATTTTAGCCCACAATTACCAGAGGCCGGAAGTCCAGGATATCGCGGACTTTGTCGGCGACAGTTACGGGCTTTCTGTTGAGGCGACGAAGACTGGCGCCGACGTCATTGTTTTTTGCGGAGTGGATTTCATGGCCCAGACCGCGAAAATCCTGAATCCGGAAAAGACCGTCTTAATACCCTCCCGCCACGCGCTGTGTCCGATGGCAATGCTTTTGACGAAAAACGAGCTTGAGCAGGTTCAAAAGAATAATCCTGGCTGCGAGACGGTATTGTATGTGAACACGCACGCCGACGTGAAGGCTTTGGCGACCTGCATCTGCACGAGCGCGAACGCCCCGAAGATAGTTTCGCAGATGAAGACTGACATGGTAATATTCGGGCCTGACGCGAATCTCGGATACTTCGTCTCCAAGACTTGCGACAAAAAACTTGTTTACGCGCCGGAGGCCGGATTCTGTCCGACACACCATCAGATTGAGATGGTGGATGTGGAGCGGGCGAGGAAGAAGTATCCGAACGCCGTTTTGACCGTGCATCCGGAATGCCAGCCTCAAGTACAGGATGCGGCGGACTTTCTCGGGTCGACCACGCAAATCATAAAATATTGTGTTGAGTCCGATGAAAAAGAGTTTATTGTCGGAACGGAGATGGGCATAATCCACAGGCTTGAGAGGGAGGCGCCGGGAAAAAAGTTTTATCCTATAAGCGAGATGGCGGTTTGTCCTACAATGAAAAACATCACTTTGGAGAAAGTCCGCAACGCGCTTTTGAAAAACCGGTTTGAGGTTGAAATCCCAAAGGACGTCATGGACAGGGCGAGGGTTGGAATCCAGCGGATGATGGACTTGTCGAAATGAAAAACCACTATCAGAAGGGCGCTGGATTCGAGCGCGAGCTTGTGACAAGATTCTGGGAGGCGGGTTGGAGCGCCGTGCGGGTTGCGGGCTCTGGAAGCACCCCCCATCCCGTGCCGGACGTGATTGCGGTCAGGGACGGTCGGACTATCGCGGTGGAGTGCAAGACTACGACGGGAGAGCGTTTGAGCTTGAAGTCTGCTGTTGCGGGCCTTCGCGAATTCCAAAAGATTTCAGGATGCACGGCATATATTGCAGTCAAGTTCAGCAGGGAGAAGCCGAGGTTTTACACCCTCGATTCTTTTGAATCGCGGGGAAATCATGCGGTGTTGAAGTCTACGGAATACCTTGATTTTGAAACGGTTTCTGGAAGACAGAAGACATTGCAGGGGAAAGTTTGTGAGTGATTATTTGTGGTATTTGCATTCACTTCCGCATAGTCCGCCCTCGTCGAACCATTCCTTCAGGCAGTAGTGGCATATGAATATGTCGGCGGGCTTCAACTCTATCGTCGGCTTCCCGCAGACGGGACACTTGCCCCCCTCAAAGCATGTTTCGCACCATACTGTCCTGCATCCCGGGCATTCCCTGAACTTGTATGCGAACTTTCTGGCCTCAATATTCTTTTCATAGTCTGCGAGGTATTCTTCACGCCCGCATTTGTCGCAGTTGATTTTCACGGAAATCTTGCTTAAAGCGTCGAGCGGGAGGATTCCGTGGTCTTTTTTGGCCATGAATTATTCTTAATCAATACGCGCTTAAAAAAAGTTTTTTCCGGTGGTTTTACATCCGCTGTGGCGCTCCAATCCCTAAAAGCTCAAGCCCCTTGGCCAAAACGTTTTTAGTGTGGAATACCAGCAGAATCCTGCGGTTTCTCGCTTTTTCCCCGGAGTCGATGACGGGGCACTTCATGTAGAACCGTCCGTAGACTCCAGTCAGTTCAAGAAGATACTGGCATATTATGTCGGGACGCAAGTGTTTTACAGACTCCTCGACAGCCTGCGGGAAGAGCATGAGTTTTTTCACAAGCTCCTTCTCCTCGTCGTTTTCAAGATTTGGATCGCATTCTGAAACTTTGATGGACTCTGGATTCACCCCGGATTTTTCAAGTATCCGCGCGCTTCTCGCGTGCGCGTATTGTATATAGGGCGCGGATTCCCCCTCAAAGCTCAAAGCATCGCTCCATTTGAATGTTATCGGCTTGAGTGGCGTGGTCTTTAGTATGCTGAATTTGACGGCGCCAACCCCGATGGTTGACGCGTCGTGGACGTCGCCGATGTCGCGCTCCAGTATCTCGTCTTTCGCCTTCTCCTGAGCCTCGTCCAAGAGCATGTCGACGGAGGCGATTTCCCCCCTGCGTGTCGAGAATTTCTCGCCCTCAAAGTTTACGAAGCTGAAGTGGACGACTTCCACCGGCTTTTCGACGTTGAAGACGTGTTTTAGTATCATGGCGAGCTCCTGTGCCTGAAGCTTGTGGTCTTCCCCCAAAACGTTTATTATCCTGTCGCCCAGCTTCAGTTTTTCAAGATGGTAGGCTGTGTCACGGGCTAGGTAGACGCTCGTCCCGTTCGGCCTTTCAAGCACCGTGAATCCGCCTCTTTTCTCAATCCCGAATTCCGAGAGGTCGACTCCCACACCTATTTTCCCCTCCCGGACATAGTCGCTGTTTCTTACCCGCCTCATCACCTGGAAGACCCGGCCTTCCTTCAAGTCCGTGCTTTCAAAGTCGAAGAAGTCGAATTCGACTTCGAGTTTTGCGAATGTTTCAAGCTGGCCGGCCAACGCTTTTTTCGCCGCTCCCGTAATCGTGTCGAGCGCCTTCGCATCTCCCGACTCAGCCTTGAGTATTAGCGCGTCCACGGATTTCTTGAATTCCTCGTCCTCCTCGTACATACGATTTGCTGTGACGTAGGTGAAGAATATTTGGAAGTCTTTCTTGTGTCCGAACTGGGAGTATTCCGCGCAGACTCCAGGATCCTGTTCGACGTCCTGTTCGAGTCCTTTGGCGATTATCGCAATCTGCTTGCCGATGTCGTTGACGTAGTAGTGGGTTTCGACCTTGTAGCCGTAGAATTTCAGGATGCGGCGGAGGCTGTCGCCTATCAACGTGTTTCTGAGCCTTCCGACGTGTATGGGGCCGGACGGGTTGACTGAAGTGTGTTCGAGTATTATTTTTCCGGCCGGCGCTTCGGGGGGTTTCCCGAAGCTTCCGTCTAGTCTAGCCATCTCTTCAAGCAGGCTTTTCGCGAGCATGCCCGAGTCCGTATGGAAGTTTACGTATCCTTTTGACGCTTCAACGGACTTGATTAGTCCGGACGGCTTTATTTTTGAGGCGATTTCCAGGGCGAACTCCTGAGGCTTCCTTCCCGCGTCTTTGGCCGGCTTGAACGCCGGGAATCCGAAGTCGGCGTTTGGAGAGTCTTTCAAGTCTTCTGCCGTGACCTCGAATCCCAGCGCTTTCGAAAGTTTTTTCGCGGCTTCAGCCTTTACGGGAATCATTTCAGTGAAGTAATTAGTAGGAGAAGGGTAAAAATACTGTTTCCACCTACCCCATCTCTTTTATCCAGACTTCGGCTTCCCCGCCCGCCATCACCTTGAAAAGGCCCACCCTCGTGTTTTTGGGGTCTTGTATGGGGCCGGGAGTCGTGAATGACGGGTTGATTGTCTTCAAGTCCATGTGGTTTTCCCTAACATGTATTCTCGCAGACTCTGGGCATCCGCTGCCGTCGTGGATTATCTCCAAAAGCTTGAACTCGTATATCCCCCAGCCCTTGTATTCACGGGTGTTTATCACAAGGGATGACGAGCCGGGCTGTTTCACGCCTTCACAGACATGATTGCAGTATGATTCTGCGAGTAAGACGCAATCACCATCCCACCCCAGCATTTCACCGGCTTCACAGCAAGTCGGGTCTTCATTACAGACACAGTCTGAGCATTCCATTTTATCGCATCCGGCAACCCCCTGATTAGGCTCACAACAATCGCCGTCACCGTCACCATCACCGTCGCCATCACCATCACCGTCACCATCACCGTCACCGTCACCATCACCATCGCCGTCACCGTCGCCGTCGCCATCACCATCACCATCGCCGTCACCGTCGCCGTCACCGTCGCCGTGGTAGGTGGAAGGTATGCAGCAGCAGACGAGCGGGTCGTCGCCTTCTTCTTCTGGCATCTCAACGTGTATTACCGTACCACCTATCGCAAGGCATTCATCGATGCTTGAGAGTTCAGGCGGGGTTTCTCCCGTCTCAGGAGGGAGGTAGACGAGTTTCCAGATGCCGTGATTGAAATCCCACTCGCAGGCTTGCGTGGGGTAGGCTCCGTTGGAGGGGGCTTCAAGACTGTTGCAGAACTCCTGTTCTGGGGTTTCACACGGCGGGCATGTAGTCGAGGTTGTGGACGTGGTCGTGGATGTTGTGGTGGTTGTCGTGGACGTGGTCGTCGTGGTTGTTGTGGAAGTGGTCGTCGTGGTTGTGACGGTCACCTCAACTTTCTCGTTGTGGTATTCGCAGGTGCAGGTGGCAGTCCCGTAGTAGGGCGGCGCTTCCGCATTGCAACTGAATTCTACTTCGTCCTCGTTGAACGGGCAGCCGGTCAGGGTTATGTTTTCCATTTCGGCTATCGCGCATTTTTCGTTTACAATTTGCCGGAGTTGTTCAAGACAGCCGTCCGGGCCGTACTTGCAGTTTCCGGTCACCGGCAGGTAGGTGCATCCGCAGCCGAATCCGCTAAGCTGGCATGCCGGCACGTGTACATCGTAGTTTCCGTCGCCGTCGCAGGTTGCGGTTCCAGCGCCGCAAATGTAGGGGCACGTCGCCCCAGTGCATTTTTCCATGCACCGGCCGTCGCAACAATCCCATTTGAAAGTCACCCACTTGTTGCATACTGTTGGAGTTAGTTTATCCCATTCAACGCATCTTTTCTCGTCTCTTACGTCACAGCATTGTCCGCCACAGCATACGGTATTTTGGCTTCCAGTATTCGCAAAGCACCTGTCGTCTCTTGACCCGTCCGCCATAAAAACCCTTTTTTTGTTAGGGTCTGTTTTGCCGAAGTAGTCGCAGTATGTGCAGACCTCTTCCGTATAGAACTTGCAGTTTGTAGTGTTGCAGACACACTGTCCGGTCTCGTAGGGAAGACAGTATCCGTCTTCGCACCAGTTGCAGCAGTCGCATCCTTCAACCTCCTTCCTGTTTATGATAGTGCAGTTTCGAGGGGGGTCTGATTCGTCCCCGCATTCCACGCACGGCGGACTTCCGTTCTCACATGCTGAAAGACTGTAGCATGTGCCGGAACCATAGAGTTCTCCCTCGACCCAGTTTTCGGCTTCAGAGTCCCAAATCATTTTGGAACAGCATTCTCCTTCAAGGCATTTCGGCGAAACCACTTTTTGGCCCTGTTTAGAAGAACACTTTTCGCACGGGTCGCCGATTGGAGCGCAACAGAAATACTTGCCTTGACTTGGAATGCTTCTGCAGACGTACGGCTCTTTGCAGCCTGCTTTCGTGTCGCCACAGTCCCTCCAACCTTCGGGTTCTGCATAACTTCTGCCTATGCATTCTTCACATGCCGTGCACGCACTGATGCATTCTCCAATTTCACCATGTTCTATGACATTGCATACCTCACAGTCTGATGTGCACTCGTCCATGCCGTCCCATGTTGTCGGGTCGCAGTCGTTGTCTAGTCCGTCGCATACTTCCTGCGCTCCAGGATATATCCTGCTGTCCCAATCATTGCAGTCGCACATTCCCTTGCTGAATTCTGCGGGTGGTGTGCCGCAACTGTCTTTCACGCACACGTTGGCTCCGGCGGGGCTTCCATCCCCGTCTTTGTCTGGAGTGGAGCAAAGG
>DSAL01000078.1 GCA_011380095.1 Candidatus Altarchaeales archaeon | reverse complement strand
TTCGAGTATCTTTAGGCGTCCGTCGACGCTCAAGTCTTTAGGATTGTATGCTAAGAGTATTGCGGCGGCGGGAGTGTTTTCCTCAAGCGCCGCGAGTTCTTCAGCGGTTATGCCGATGTTTATGCTGTTGTATATCAGCCTGTCGAGAACCTTGAGTTTTGCCGCGGCTTCAAGCCCCATAATCCTCGCCTTGGGGCTTGACGCGTCTATCGCGAACGGTTTTTTGGTCGCCTTTGAAATGAACCTGACTTTTTCCTCCGCGTCCTCCTCCTTCACGTAGACGTCGGCGAGAGCCGGGACACAGTATTTTTCAGACAACTTTTCCTGTGTTTGGACGAGTTTTTTGGCTTCCGCGAGTTTTTTATCGTCTAAAACCCCCCATTTCTTCCCCCAAAAAAGAGTTCCAAAGCATACCGTCGGGTTTTCGCCCGGCTGCCCTCCGAACACTGTTTTTCCGACTTTAACAGTCTCCTGCTCGCACGCGAAAGAAAACATTTTTTGCTCCGACATAGTTATTGAAGACTGCGGGCTAAAAAACCATGTCCCGCCTTTGTTTTTAACCTTCTTCTTCGATTTTTTGTATTGAAATGGAAAAGAGGCTTACTGTGCTGTTGATAGTGTTAATATTGTCTTCAAGCTTTGCTTTGGCGTTCGACTTTCATTCCGTCGTCGAGTGGGTCAAGCATTTAATATCTTTTTTCAGGCCGGGCGGTGTTTCTTTGGAATCCACGACCACGCTTTCAACCACTTCAACGACGTTGGAGGATTTGGATGTTTCGAAGATTCTTATCGCCAACAAGACTATTGCAATGTTGACGGTTGAGGAGTGTCTTTCAGTTTTGGGGGGCGGGTGGAGTTGGAGTCCGTCAGACGGTGTTTTTGACGGCCCCAGGCATCCGCAGGCCGGCGACGGGGTTTATTTCAGCGAGATTACGCTTGAACTGTATTTGGGGGCGAGCGTTCAGGCTGCAGTCGACGCAGTCGAAAAATATGGTTTGGAGGGGGGGGATGAGCTTGAATGCGTTCCGTCAGAGCTGATTTCCGGAGGTTTTGAATGCGTTTCGCCTGCAGAATGCGTTTCAAGCTATGACGGAGAGAGTTTTTACATTATTTATAACGTCAACAATATTGTTGTTGTCGTGCAACTCTACGAGTTTTACGAGTGCGAAAGCCTTGAAGACCCGCACGTCAAGTCCATACGCTGGGAGGAGCGGATGCGGGGTTTTGCCAAGGCTTTGTCTTTGGCCCAGAAAAACAAGATTTTTTATGAAATAATTTTGGGTGAATCCTCACCGAACATTCCGTCGAATTTAATCAGGGATGCTGGCCCTGTTGTGACAACGACTTCGACTTTGAAGGCGACCACGACTACTTTAAACCTGTGTGGAGACGGAATACTCAACCAGGATGAGGTGGCCGTCGACTGCGGGGGGGCGTGCAGCGCAAGATGCAGCGTGCTTGAACTTAAGCTGGACGAGGAAAAAATCTGGAGGAACTTCAGGTTTGAATACGAGCGAATGCGCGGAACCAACCAGGGCGATTCACACGAGATTATCATAAGAAACCCTCAGGGGCTTTACGTGAAAGACGCGCTTTTGCCGGGGGATACGAGGCAGATGGATGAGGTGAGGTATAGCGTATTGAGTTTTGAAGAGGATGTTGTGATGCTGAAGGTCAGCGTGGATCAGGAGCTTTTGGACAACATTCCTTCAGGCTGGAGTTTCCTGATGGTTGGCGGAGCTAACTGCCAGGAGGGCGGGAGCTTTTGCGAGAGAAGATTCAACGGCTATACAATATCGCTTGTCGACAGATACGAGCAAAGGTATTATCTTACCCTTCCCGACAATTCGTATGCGAGAGTAAAACTGTCCAAGGATTCTACGGAAACGCCGGACCGGAAACTGTTTTTGAGGACTGGGAAGGAGTATGTTCCGGGAGGCTACAGCATAATCTATTATGGATGGAGGTGGGCGTAAGATGAGTATTCTTCCCAAGAGTTTGCGCGAGAAAAACAGGTATCTGGTTTTGAAGGTGCGATGCGAGTGCATTCCGGAAAGGAACGACGTTGTGAACGCGCTTGTGAAAAGCCAGCTTGACTTGTGGGGGCAGGCGGGGGCGGCCCAGCAGAACATGTGGGTGATGGATTATAATGAGAGGACTATGAAGGCCGCAGTCAAATGCAACCACAAGAGCGTCAGACAGGTCAAGGCGTCCGCCACAATGGTTTCCCGCATTAAAAACAGGCCGGCGAGCGTTGAAGTCTTGAAGACTTGCGGGACGCTTAAGAATGCGAGGGAGATTCTGGAAAAAGGTTAGGCGGACCGGCGGGATTGCGCCTAGTCTTTTTTGAATTTCCGCCTGTCTTTAAGAGCCAGGTCGCGTCCGCCACAAGATTCGGTGCGCCGGCTCTTCAAAAGATTCGTTAAACTTTTTTCAACAGCATCCCTGCCGGCGCCAGACTCCAAAGACTTTAGGAACCGTTGATAGACTTCCTGAAGTTGAGTGTCGTGCGGATACCTTTTAACATATTTCTTGAACGTATCGGAGCCGCCGCCAGCCCTAAATTCATCGACTATTTCCTGTAAAACACTTCTTCCCGCATTCATTTCAACTTCTTCTTTTTCACCATCTTAAGACGGTAATAATTCTCCCGCTCAAGCTCGTCAAGCCTCAACTGTATGTGCTTTTTCGTGGAGTGAAGCTGGGGAATCCGATTGTACTCCAACGCGTTGACCCGCCGCCTCGTCTTCTTCGTCTCATCGGAGAGCGCGCGCAGGCTCGACTCCACTTCAGCAAGCTCCAAAAGCGCTTCAACCGCCCCGAAGAACATGCGGCTTGTCTCGTCCAAAACAGGTTTCGTGGAATACCTCGAGTATCCGGGTTTCGGCATTTCAAGCGATGACGAGTCTATTTCAGGGACTGACACCCCCATGATATTCCTGAATCCGACGTCGACCGAAAGTCCTCCGCCACAGTCGAGCGCCGAAATCTCGACTGCCGAGGAGCTCATGACGCCCCGGGATTTCGCGAAACTCCGCCTTGCAAGAACAGTCTTTTTCACCGCATTCCCGCCGGCACCGCCCGCCCGCCCGGACAAGCGCATTACCTCCATCATTAGTGCGTCACGCTTCTCCTTCAAAAGCCGGTGCCCCTTGGTCGCAAGCTCGAGCTTGTCCTTGACCTTCAAAAGCTCCATCCTGGTCGGCCGGACGCCTTCAAGTATTTCAGCCACCGCCACCGCCACCGGATTTTTCTTCCACTATCCCCAAGCCGCTCCCGCCCGGCTTTCTTTTATAGTATTTCTCCAGAAACTCTGGGCGTATCCTCTTCAAATCCTTCCGGTCTATTATCGAGACGAGCTCCCAGCCCAGTTCGAGCGTCTCTTCAATAGTCCTGCGCTCGTCAAATTCTTGCGCGACGAACTCGGCCTCAAACCGGTTCGCAAGCTCAAGGAATAGTTTGTCCCTCTCAGTCAGCGCGTCAGAGCCGACCACCGCCACCAAATCCTTCAAGTCCCGTCCCTCAGCGTACGCCGCGTAAAGCTGGCTTGAAAGGTCCTTGTGGTCTTCGCGAGTCTGTCCTTTGCCGATATTCTGCTGCATCAGGCGGGATAGTGAGGGCAGGACGTCGACTGGAGGGTAAACATTCTTGTTGTACAATGCCCTGCTCAAGACGAACTGGCCTTCAGTAATGTATCCGGTCAAGTCGGGGATAGGGTGGGTGATGTCGTCGTCGGGCATGGTGAGGATTGGGATTTGTGTTATGCTTCCAGGACGGTTTTTGACTCTCCCAGCCCTTTCATAGATGGACGCGAGGTCGGTGTACATGTAGCCGGGATATCCGCGCCGTGAGGGGACCTCCTCTCTGGCGGCGCTTATCTGGCGCAACGCCTCGCAATAGTTTGTCATGTCCGTCATTATCACCAGGACGTGATAACCCTTCTCGTAAGCAAGGTATTCGGCGTGTGTTAACGCCATCCTCGGCGTTATCAGACGCTCGATTGCCGGGTCGTCGGCGAGGTTCAGTAGAGTCAGGATTTTTTCGCTGGCGCCGGACCGTTGGAACTCGTTTTTGAAGAACGCCGCCTCATCGTGCGTTATGCCCATTGCGGCGAACACTACCGCGAAATCTTCGCCGGACTTCACCTTCGCCTGCCGAGCAATCTGGGACGCCAGCTGGTTGTGGGGGAGGCCGGAGGCGCTGAATATCGGAAGCTTCTGCCCCCGTATGAGCGTGTTCATCGCGTCAATGCTTGGGATTCCGGTTTCAATGAAGTCTTTGGGGTATTCTCTCGTGAAAGGGTTGATTATCATCCCGTTTATGTCCAGGCGCGCCTGTGGTATTATCCCGCCGCAATCGTCGATTGGGTTTGAAGCGCCGTCCAGAACCCGCCCTAAAACTGATGTTGATACTGGAGTCTTCAATGTTTCGCCCAAAAACCTGACGGACGTGTCCGAAACATCCAGTCCGCTAGTCCCCTCAAACACTTGCACTACCGCCCGGTCCGTGTGGGCGTCCAACACCTGACCCCTCTTTCGCGCTCCCGTCGAATCCCTTATCTCGACCACTTCGCCGTACGCGACGTTTTTCGTGTTTTCCACGAAAACCAGGGGGCCGGTTATCCCGCTTATAGTCTTGTATTCTATCAAAGGCATCTTATTTTTTTACTTGAAGCATTCCTGGATTTTGGAGTATAGTTTTTCGCGGACTGGCTTGAAATCTTCTTCCACCACGTATTTCATCTTCGCTATTTCCCCCGCCAGGGGGTTGGATGTTACGTCTTCGATTCTTGCGCCTTCCTCGAGGGCGAGCATCGCCTGCCTGTCGAACTCCAAAATGATTTTCATCATCCAGTAGAGTTTTTCAAGACTGCAGTAGGTGTCGACCTCGTGGAATGAATTCTGCTGGAGGAAGTCTTCCCTAATCATTCTCGCGGTCTCCATGAGAAGGCGGTCTGATGGGGGGAGCGCGTCCGCACCAACCAGCTGGACTATCTCCATAAGCTCGTTTTCGCGCTGTAGAATGCCTTGAGCCTGCCTCGCCTGCAGTGAATAGTCTTCACCCACATTCTCGTTGAACCAGGAATCCAGACTCCCCTTGTAGAGGCTGTAGGATTTAAGCCAGTCTATCGCCGGAAAATGCCTTCGGTCTGCAAGACGCGCGTCAAGAGCCCAGAAGACTCTTGCTATCCGAAGCGTGTTTTGCGTGACTGGTTCTGAGAAGTCTCCGCCCGGCGGGCTTACTGCGCCAATGATTGTGGTCGAGCCTTCTACCCCTGCGAGTGCCTTGACTTTGCCGGACCGCTCGTAGAATTGTGCGAGCCGAGAGCCGAGGTATGCGGGGTATCCCTCCTCGCCGGGCATCTCCTCAAGGCGTGATGAAATCTCCCTGAGCGCTTCAGCCCAGCGTGAAGTCGAGTCCGCCATCAACGCGGTGTTGTATCCCTGGTCGCGATAGTATTCTGCGATTGTTACGCCAGTGTAGACTGAGGCTTCGCGGGCTGCGACAGGCATGTTGGAGGTGTTTGCTATAAGGATTGTCCTCTGCATCAGAGGCTGACCGTGCTTGGGGTCTTCGAGTTCCGGGAACTCCAATAGGACTTGCGCCATCTCATTCCCACGCTCCCCGCATCCGACGTATACTATGACGTCCGCATCAGACCATTTGGCGAGCTGGTGTTGTGTCACAGTCTTTCCGGCGCCGAACGGCCCGGGTATTGTGGCGGTCCCGCCTTTTGCTATCGGGAAGAATCCGTCTATCACACGCTGGCCCGTCATCATGGGCTCGCTCGGATCGTATTTAGACTTGACTGGCCTTGGAGTTTTAACGGGCCACTCGTGCATTAACGTCAGTTCAGTCTTGTCTTCAAGTATGCAGACTGTCTCGTCCACTGTGAAGTCGCCTTCGAGAATGGTCTTGACTTTCCCCGAGATTGTGGGTGGGGCGAGTATCTTGTGTTCTATCGTCTTGGATTCTTGGACTGTCCCGATTATTCCGCCGGCCGTCAGTTCATCGCCTTCCTTGAGCACTGGATTGAACCGCCATTTTTTCTTGCGGTCGAGCGCGTTGACGGATATTCCCGCGCTTATGAAGTCGCCTTCAATGCTGCTTATCAGGTCTAGCGGACGCTGTATGCCGTCGTAGATGCTTGAAAGAAGTCCGGGCCCCAATTCTACCATCAGTGGTTTTCCGGACGGCTCGACCCGCGCTCCCGGCATTAGTCCAGACGTTTCCTCATAAACTTGGATTGACGCCTTGTCCCCCATGAGTTTTATGACTTCTCCGATAAGCCGTTCGGCGCCTACGTAAACCACTTCGTGCATTTTGACGCCGGACATGCCGTCCGCCTCGACCAGTGGTCCTGTGACCCGGGTTATTTTCGGATTATTTGACATGAACATCGAATCCTATAGTGTTTTTTATCAAGTCTTTGACAGTGGAATAGTCGTTTGCGGGGATTACCTGCACGATATTTTTTTCGCGCAAAATCTCCGCATGGCCGCCCGCCAGTTCTAACGCTTTTTGGGATATGAATATTATTTTGCCGTTAATCCTTGAAAGCTCGCCAACCCGCGTGGAGTCGGATTCGTCTATAATGATGGTTTCGCCGACTCCGGCAAGCCTGAATCCGTATGTCAGGTCGGGGCCGCCGACGACAACTATTTCCCGCTTCATGAAACCACCTCGATTCCAGGCTCTAGAAGCGATACTGCGACCGCGAGTCTTCTCGCCTCAACCTCTTTTAGGCAGGCGTAGTGCAGGAGACTGTATTCGGATATCGGCTGGTTGAGGGCTTTCCCGGCGATATAAGCGTGGCCTGTGCGTTCAAGATTCTCTTCAAAGGCTATTAAGTCCGTATCAACGCCTGATGGCATGGACGCGAACGCGTCGTGGTAGGGTGTTTGGGAGAGCAGATGCCGTATTTCTTCAAAGCCGGTTTTTTTGAAAACGCGTATCAAGTCTTTTGTGAAGAATAATCCACCCCTGAGGAGCGTGCTGTTGAACTCTGACTGCATGAACAGGTGTCTTGCAATGCACGTGAGGTTGTAGCGGTCGATGCGCATTCCAGCGTACTCCCTGAATCCGCCTTCAAGTGCGCTTATCCACAAGTCGACCATGCCCTTGTCTAACGCATCCTCCAGCAGCCTTATGTTTTTAGATTCAGAGTATTCTTGGAGTTTCGGCTCAAGCATTTTTTTGAACATTGGGGGGAGCGCTTCAACAAGCGAGTCCATGCTTTTGCCGTGTTTTTCATTCAAGTCAACCCAAAAGTCGAAGCCATGGACTCCGAATCCTTCGACAAGAATCCCGGTTTCGCCGGACCCGAGGTTGTCGTGGACCGAGTGTAGGAGCGATTTGACGTCCTGGATGTCCCACGGCATCTGGAAGAGCGTGCGGAACTGTTCCGCGGCTTTTTCAGGGGATGCGGACGCCAAAAGATCGAGCGTGTCTTTAAGGTGGGTGTAGACCGCCGACTCGCCGTCAATCCAAAGGAATTGCGGTCTCGCATCCTCAAACCATTTTGAATATACCGTGTCGTGGATGTGTGAGAGGAATGCTTGCGGCGTGGGCGAGGATTGTATGGCCTCCATGCGAGCCGGGTCTATCAGATGCTTCATCATCCCGCTAACACGCCCGTAAACGTATCCGTAGTCGGAGTTCATAATCCGCCCCAAATTATTTGGGATACCTCCGGCTTAAGAGTCTCCTTCAACCCCGATATCACCGAGTCTATCCTGCAGTCCACCCTGATTTTTCCGTCTGAGGATTCTATCACCAGCCCGAAACCCATGTTTTTTTCCGCCAGTATTTCAACGTCCTTTTCTTTTTTCAAAAGATTTTGGTATTCCGGGTCGACGCGCACCCTGACTTTCCCGCTGATATTGTCCCTTGACTTCATCCACTTCTCCAAAAGCTTTTTCTTTTCAGAATCGGGGAGTGTGATGACGCGTTCTTTGGACTTTTTGAAGACGTCCTCCATAACCTCGTGCCTGGCGTTGGATAGTGCGGCTGCCGCATGGACTGATGCTTCTGCGACAATCTTTTTTCCGGAAAGCTCTGCAAGACGCAGACCCCTCGCCAGCTCTTTCTCGTATGCGGCGTCAACTTCTTTCGCGTACTTTTCCCGCTCGCGTGACGCGGTTTCCTGGGCTTCACTCCTAATCCTGTCTTTTTCCCGCTGCGCATCCTGCCTTAAACGGCTTTCAAGCTCTTGCAAACCCATTTCTAGAACAAGCCGGCTGACATCAGCATCAAGAGTGCGATGACGAACCCGAACAAGGCCGCAATCTCCGGCATTACAACATATATCAGGACTTTCGAGCGTATCACCTGGTTTTTGGCGGCAGCGCCTATGCTTGAGGCCGCCACCCTCCCCTGGTTGACCGCACTGTATCCCGTCAAACCGACTGCGACGCCCGAGATAAGGCACGCCCAGCCTTGCGCGATATCCGCGACCCCGCCGTTAATAAGCCCGTTGTAGACTATTACGACGGCGATGATGAAGCCGTAGACCACCTGGGTTTGGGGCAGCGCCTGAAGTATCAGGGCGGACGTGAAGTTCGACTCTTCCTCGGCTGTGACGCCGGCCGCCGTGTGCCCCGCAACCTCAAGGCCTTTTGCGGAACTTAGTCCCGTCAACGAAATCGCAATTCCCGCGCCCGCCGCCGCAAGGCCTGCCGGCCCCAGTGCGGATTCAAGCATTGTGGATAACGCATCTAACATGTGGAAAACACCCGTTTAACGTTTAATATTTGACTTTGAATTTAAGTATGAATTGTTTGTGGGAGTTTAAGTATAGTTTTTCTCGTATGTGAAGGGCTTGAACTGCCTTCCCCCGCCCTCGTAGAACGTTCCGAAAAACTCTACGTACTGGAGTCTTAGGCTGTGGACGAATCCGCCTAGAGTATTCATCAAAAGGTTGATTAAGTGCCCTGCAATGAAGACTGTTATTGCAAGGGGTATGCCCGCGTAGGGGATATCCAAGGCTATGTTGGCGAGAAGGTTTGTTGCGAGCGCGATTCCCGCGGTCGTCAAACCCAACGCAAGAAGCCTCGCATAGCTTAGGCTGTTGCCGACCACGCCCACAATATCGATTAGGAACATGAAGCCTAATCCGGTGTAGAGGAGTGCGAGTGATATGAATGTTAGTGCGATGCCGGCGTGGTAAAATGATTGCGGGATAATGCCGCCTGCTGAGAGTGTCGTGACGCCTAATCCCGCGGCGAAAAGATACCATGACAGGTAGTTTGTGACGGCTTTCCTGAAATTCCTGCGGCGGATACTGTCTAATGCGCCCATCAGGTAGCCTGTGAAGACGTGGAGGAATCCTGTGGCGCATACCGCCGCCAAGAGTATTATGCTGTTGTTGCCGTAGAGCGGGTCCATAAGCACCGCAATATCCTGAGGCTTACCTCCGAGAATGTATGTTCCGACAAGGTCTCCGAAATAGCTGCCGGTCAATACTCCGAAAAGCATTGCGGAAAGCCCGCACGTGAAGAGTATGACAGACAAGTCCCGGACTGATTTTGAGATCTTGCTGTATTTTTGGTGGAGGTATACTGACGTGAGCGCGAGAATCAGGCCGTAGGAGAAGTCTGTGAGCATTAGCCCGAAAAACAGGACGAATGTCGGGGCGATAATAAGTGTCGGGTCAATCTGGTTGTATTTCGGCATGCTGAAAAGCCGCGTCAGCATTTCGAAGCTCTCCAGGTACTTCGGATTCTCTATGAGCGTGGGAGCGTCCTCGGGATTCCATTCAACTTCAATGTGGCACGCCCCGAAAGTTGTTTTCACGATGAGGGAGGTTATTTCCCCGCAGCTTCTTTTGGGAGTCCAAAGCCTCATGAATACTGTTTTTTCCGTGCGCCCGCAGTTTGAAAGTATCTTTGAACGCTGTTTCTCGTTTGCGAGCATCTCCCGCAAAGCCAAAAGCCTGTCGCGCCGGCTTGACGATATTTCGCCTAGCCTCAAGTCGATTTCCGCCGCACGCCTTTTATTCAACTCGATTTTTTCTTCAAGAATGAAAAGGCATTCTTTCGGGCTTGCTTCAAAATATTCTTTGACTCTTGTGAATCCGACGGCGTCAAGTGTTGAAAACAGTCTTGCCTCGTCTTCCTTCAGCACGCAGAATACTGCCGGGTGAAATCTTCCGACGTTAGGGAAAGTCTCGAAAACCAGAGGCTTCCTAAAGCTGACGGCCGTCTTTTCGACTTGAGTTTTCGGGTCCCGCCTGAAATACCCCAGTACTGTCGTAAGCCTTTCCGAATTCTTCAAGTCGCCGGGATGGAGGATTACCGAGCTTACGGGCAGAACTTGCAGCATCCTCTTCCCTAAAGCCTCGTTTTCTCGGAGAACTGTTTCCCGTTCCGTGGAAAGGCTTTTTACCTCCTCTTCTGTTTTAGAAAGTGTTTTTTCAGCGTATTCAAAAAGTTCCCGAGAGTGTTTAGGCTTTGCCGTGAAGCATATTTTTTCTCCGACGTCGAGCAGGGAGTCTAGTGCGCTCCTTTTTTTCGCAAAGCGCGAGAGAGGGGATAGCGTTTTCTCAACCCGTTCGAAAAGTTTTTGGGAGACCTCGAAGTCTGCTGAAGGCTCGCCGCGCCCGACCTGCTTTTCCAAAAGAGTTTTCTCGCTCAAATAGTCGATTTGGACTATTCCAGTCCGCCTGAGGCTTGCGGTCAACGCATCCAGGTCGTCCTTGCCGAAGATGCAGTCTATCATGCACATTCGTGCGGGGCGGAACATTTTCTTAATCCACCCCCAGGTTTTTCAAGACAAGTTTTACCGCGGCTTCAGTCTTCTTTCTGTCGACAGACTTCGCCCGTTCGACATCCAGCAAAGATTTTTTCCGGATTCGCAGGGCTTCGGCTTCAGCGCCTCTTTTCGCGTCCTCGATTTTTTTTTCTGACTCTTTTAAAGCTTTTTCAACGGCTTTCGCAGTCCAAGAGTCTCTGCCGCCAACTGCGGTTTTAACGAGGCGGGCGGCTTTTTCGCGTTCTTCGGAAAGCTCCCGCTCGATTTCAGCCTCAACCTGCCGGAGCCTTGATATACTGCCAGTTGAATCCGACAAGCCGGCTCCAGTAGTTGACATGACGGCATAAATTATGATTATATAATAAAAAATATGAAGAATTGGAGGGAGGTTATATCATCTCCCCTATTTTCCACGCCGTCGTCTTCGGGAATAAAAAGTGAGTTTATTTCACTGAAGTCTTGGGCTATGCCGCCGGAGGGGGGGGAGGCTAGGGTTGTCGTGGACGTCGTTTGAAGTCCGGTTTCCTCCCCGCCCCCGATGCATCCGGCAAAAAGCGTGAAAGCCACAGTGATTAAAACAAGTTCAGCCCTCATTGTTTTCCACCTCCAGACGCCGGAATACTATCGGGCTTTTTACCTGCATCGTCAGGCTTGCCGGCTTGCGCCTGACCTGAATCATCGGGTTTTCCGGCTTGCGCATGGCCTGCAACATCCAAGCCTATGCCCGCAGGAGTCTTGCCGAACCGGGCCTGAAGTTTTTCCATGACTCTTGCAGACACTTCAAGTTTTTGAGCGTTCATGACACGCTCCTCGCTTCTCGACTGGACTCTTTCCGCCTGATTCGTCTTGACTTTCTCCATCACGGCCTGCCCGAAAACCTTTTTCTTGTTCGCGTCCTCTCCAAGCATCAGGCCCATGTTGTCTTGTCCTTCGGCGCTCATGCTTCGAAGCTGTGTTTTCAGTTGTTCCATCGCCTGGTTGACGGTCATGCCGCCGGACTCGATCGATTCTGCGAGCACTGGATTTTCTATTTGCGCTTTATACATTATTTTTTGCATTACCTGCGCGTTGTATTGGTTTTTGAGGGCGTTTATTTCGCCTGAAACCTCTTCGAGGCCAGTCTGGTTTTTGTATCTCGTCCTGTTTCTGATTGCGTCCGCCTGCTCGGGAGAAACCATTTCACGGGCGAGAGTCCTGAATTCCTGTGAGAGCGCTACCGCGTCGAGTTTCGCGTCGACGAAAAGCCTCGCATCGTCTTCTGCGATGCCTGTCGGCTCGAAGCCGGAAGCCTCCCGCCTTAATATTTCAAGTTCCGCAAGGATTGCTTCAAGCCCTGCGACATCGGCGTTCTCGTCTTCTTGTAGTATTTCGTCAACTACTGTCTGTCCGCGCATGATGTTTTGGGTTATGGATTTTTCAAGTTGGGTGAAGCGCATTTGCGCGCCAATCGTCGAATCCATAGCCTCAACTTCCTCCAGTTCGGCGTCGCCTTGCGCGAATGCGTACGGTATTGCCGCAAAGAGCAAGAGCAGTGCCAAAAACATCAAAATCTTTTTCATTTCAAACACCTTGTTTATGCTAAACAATTTGGCGGAACAGGATATATGTTTTTACCGGAAAAACGCGGAACAAGACGGAACACGAGAGGTTATTCTTGTTTTTTCGGCTTTAGCAGGGTGCTCATTCCCGCCGGGTGTTTTTCCACCAGTCCTTTTTTGACGAGCGCGTCTATGTTCCTCGAAACCGAGGATTTGGGGAGCCCGAGTTTTTCGCAGATTACCGACTGGTTTACCGGCTCTTTGGAGTCGGATATAAGCTGGAATATGTCTTTTTGACGGCCTGTCAATACAGG
>DSAL01000115.1 GCA_011380095.1 Candidatus Altarchaeales archaeon | reverse complement strand
GGCGTTGAGGCTGTCAGCGGGTTTTCGGTTCCCGTCAGAAAAAGGCTTGGCGGATTCTTGACGAGATAAAGGAATGCTCCGCCCGCCCCTGAAAACAATGTGGTTAGTATGAAAAAAACCAGTATTGCCGCAAGCACCCGCACTCCAACCTCATGAGGCTCCATTGTAAAACCGTGATTTTTCTTACATATGGCCTTCATGAAATAAAAAGCATTTTTTCAGCCCAAGACCAAAAGCGTCATGTTCCGGATTCCGGGGCCAGCCCCCAAGACCACTAGAACAATCTTCAAAAGCCTTCTCTTAAACTTCTCCTCCTCCCCCGGCAACTCCAAGTCCACGTAATACAACGCCGGTAAAATCACCAAAAGCTTGAGTGGATACATTACTGCCGCGGTCCCAAGCCAGTTTATGAAAAGGTTCGGGACTACATGCTGTTCGACAAGACCCCGAAAGTCAAGCCCCACGAAAGTCGTCGAAGCGTCGAACAAGTGGGCGAGAAGGATGGTGTAATTCCATTCACGATAGACGAAATCGAACTTACACCGCCGGACCAGCCCATACGTCAGGATGAGTGAAACCGCCATCGAGCCGGCGACAAGAAAAATAGTTTCCGGCCGGCTTATATTCCCCGCGGCAAGCGCGATATTATAAAATGCGAGCGCCGAGCCTATTCCCGCGAAAAAATACTGGTACTGCCTCTTCAAAACTTTCGCAAGTACGAAAGAGGCGAGAAGCGCCGCAAGCGTTATCAGAAACATTGTGAGGTAGATTGTCGGGGAGACGAAATAGAAGTTTTGAGGGTAAGTGCTGTGGCCTGCATACCATCCGAAACCCCGGTCGACAAGCTCACGAAGCGTCGCGCCAAACAGGATGTACGGCAGGATTGAGATGCAGAATTTCTTGTCGATTTCGAAACCAAGGTTCTTCAACTTCGGCAGAAGATAAAATACCGTGAAAGCCAAAATCAGGCCGTACGTCAAAGTGTCGACCCAGTCATAGCCCGGCACGACATAATACTTGTAGAAAAAGTCATAGGCTTTTTGCAGAATCACTCTGACACCACCTTATACACTCTGTCGCCAGGGCGGACTCGCGCATTAACCTTCACGCCGACATTATCCCCTCCCCCAGCTTCCTCCACGCTATTCATCTCAACCTGCATGGACTCTACGGATTGTGCGAAATCGGTGGTCTGACCCAAAAAATGAATCCTGTCGCCAACCCGCAAAGAATCCTCCAACTCCAAGGCCGCGACCATCGGCTTTGCGAAAAACTTGAAGACCACGCCAACCCTGACTTCAGACATGAAAATCCACCCTGGCTTAAATTATCATAGGAAAACCTAATAAACGCGACTTAAACTCATATTTATCTTACCCCGCTTTATTTCTTCTCTGATGGTTGAATACACGAGGCCTTCCTGGGACGAGTATTTCGCAAAGATTGTTGAAGACGTTTCAAAGAGGTCGACTTGTTTTAAACGCCAGATTGGGGCTTTGATAGTCAACCCGTCCCGCGAGATTGTGGCGACAGGCTACAACGGGCCCGTCCGGGGGGCACCCCACTGCTGGGACGTCGGATGCGTGAAAGACGAGATGGGCTACAAGTCCGGTGAAGGCCATGAATGGTGTGTGGCAGTCCACGCCGAACAGAACGCCTTGATTCAAGCTGGAAAAAGCGCCCGCGGCTGCACGCTATACCTGAACGCGTTTCCCTGCAAGATTTGCGCCCGCATGATAGTCAACTCAGGGATAAAAAAAGTCGTGATTTCAGGCGAATACACGGACAAGGACGGCCTGGTGATACTTGAAAACGCGGGCGTTGAAGTAGTTCATGTCATGCTCGGAAAATGAGGGTTGTCGGCTTGATAGGGGCGATAGGGTGCGGGAAGACCGCTGTCGCGGAATATCTTGTTGAAAAACACGGCGCCCGCTACTTCAGGTTTTCAGACATACTCCGAGACGTTTTGGAGCGGATGAACCAGCCTGTCGTGAGGGAAAACCTGCAGGTGCTCGGAATAGCACTCCGCAAATCCTTCGGCGACGGGTTCCTCGCCGAAGCGTTAAAAACGGATTTGGAGTCTGAGAATCCGGCTTTCGCGGTTGTAGACGGCATAAGATACCAAGACGAGTTTGACATGGTGAAATCTTTGGGCGGGCAGATCTGGTTTGTAGACGCCTCGCCCGAAATACGATACGAGCGTGCTGTGAAGAGGGGCACTCGCGGCGAGAAAGACTTGAGTTTCGACGAGTTCATGAAAAACGAGATGAATGAGACTGAGAGAAACATTCAAACGCTCGGGTCTAAAGCTGACGTGAAAATAAGAAACGAGTCGACGCTCGAGGAACTGTATTCTACTGTTGAAAAGCGCCTGCAAGCTCTCCACTGAAGTCTATGTCGCCGGACGCCATCCACCCATCCCCGTCTTCCGGACCCGCGTACTCCCCGAAATCACCGGTTTCGACCTCCATCCCCGTCGTCTGAAGGCACTGCTTCCGCTTCAAATCATTGCTTATCCTTCTGCATACGTCCGCGTTGTTTGTTGAAAGCGCAATCGTCTGAAAGCACGCGTCAGACTGCTCGTAAGTGCCTATCATATCGCAAATGTCCGGGTCTTGCATTTGCAGTGCCAATGCCTGATAACACAGGTACATAGTATTTTCAGTCATCCCCAAGCATTTTGACGGGTCATTCTGAGAAAGGGCGTCGTTGAACGCCTTATTGTTATTCTCAAAATCCTCTGCAGTGCATCCTGCGAAAAAGACTAGTAAAGCCAGACTAAGCGGTATTGCCTTCATACTATCCTGATTTCGATTGTGTTCACGCGCTGGATGTGTTGCTCGTCGATTGTGCGCAAAAGCTCCTCCTCAATCCTATCGAGCAAGGCTATCTTAATCATGAGGTTGTCGTATTTATCGTCGCGTATGAACTCTGAAACCGAAATGTCGTTAACGCTTATCCCCCTCCCATAAACTGCTTTTTGGGCCGCCTTTTGGATTTTAGCGGGGCTGACTTTGTGGCCGTAGACACGTATGGCCTCGCGCGGTTCTTTGTGAAGCTTGATAGTCAATGGTTCAGGCGCCGGTTCTGGTGGTTTTTCAGGCTGTTTCTTTTCAACAGGCTTCTTCAATGGTTTAGCAGGCTTTTTTTTCACAGGCTTTATCTTCACCGCCTTCTTTTTCACAGGCTTAACTTTGGAAGGCTTTTTCGCGGCCTTCGTTTTCACTAGGTTCTTTTTAGCAGCCTTTTTCTTTACTGGTTTCTTTTTTGAAGGCTTCTTTTTAGCAACCATTTTTACTCTTTAATAATGGTCTTCAGCGGTTAAAAGGTGTTTTGGGAAATATCATCCAAAAAAGGCATCATTCGGAATACTGTTCAACCGAGTTTTTTGATTATGGCTTTCGCGAACTCTTTGGCGGCGTTCGGCCCGGTCGCCGTGATTATGTCGCCGTCGACCACGACATCCTCGTTCATATACTCGCAACCCTTGTCCTCAAGATTCTCCACTAGCTCATTGGATGGGAATACTGTCGCCTCCCGTCCGTCCAAAAGGCCTGCGTTGGCGAGGATTGTGGGTGCAATGCAGATTGCGGCGAGAATTTTACCGGCTTCGACAGCATTTTTGGCCAGATTTATAGCGTCACCATCATTGAAGTAGATGTTTGAGCCGGGCCCCCCGACGAATATCACAGCATCATAGTCTTCCGCGTCGGCGTCGCTCAAGTCCACGTCAACATCTATGCCTCCCCCTTTCACTCCGCTTGCAGTGTCAACATCCCTGCTTGCTATAACTACCTCTATGTCCGCCTCCTCTAACGCTTCTTTTGGGACGAACAGTTCCTCATCTCGGAAATCCGTTGGCGCAACAACCATTAAAACACTCTTATCCATAACTCAAACCCCCTGTTGCTTTACTGATAGTAAGCGAGGTTTTAAAAGTCTTTCACTAAGTTTGGAGTGACCTGGCGGCCGTCTCTTTTTGAGGTGAAAAGAGGTTTGTCCTTATATCACGAGGAATGGTGCCGTGATTATCGCGGCCACCAGGGTCATCCAGACTTTTTGGAGCGTATTGCTGTTCATTTGGGTCAAAGTTTTTGCTGAAACCTTGATTTAAAAAACTCCCAAGAGTGGTGGAAAAGTGATTTATTATGTTTTCCATCCAATATTTGGAGGCTATGGTTCTCGACTCCCATGAGGAATACAAGCTCAAGCAGCTCGTCAGAAACCTCGGCAAGAGGACTGGCCGGCACACAGAGCTTGTGACAGTATACGTGCCCGCCGGCTACAACATGGACAACATTATCGGCCAGCTTAGCGAAGAGCAGGGGACGGCGTCAAACATCAAGAGCAAGACCACGAAAAAAAACGTTGTAGACGCGCTGGAGAAGGCGATACAAAGCCTTCGGATTGTCGGGAGGACGCCGGCCAACGGCCTCGCGCTTTTTTGCGGTAATGTTTCAGAGCAAGAGGGCGTGCAGGACCTGAAGGTTTGGACTATCGAGCCTCCTGAGCCTTTGGCAATCAAGCTCTACCGGTGTGACAAGGAATTCATACTCGGCCCGCTGGAAGACATGATATCCCACAAGGACGTTTACGGCCTCGTCACAATGGACAACAAGAACGCTACTCTCGCGACACTCAAGGGCAACCGCTACAACATACTCAAGTCGACAGCCTCCGGATATTCCGGAAAGCACAGGGCGGGTGGACAGAGCGCCGCACGCTTCCAGCGCCTTATGAAAGAACAATCCCACAACTTCAAAAAACGTGTTGGGGAATACATGACCGAGATTTTCCTGCCTGTGATAACGGACCTTCGGGGGATTGTCATCGGCGGTCCCGCCGGAACCAAAAACGATTTTATTGACGGCGACTTCATCAACCACGAGTTGAAGAAGAAGATTCTCGTCGTCAAAGACACGACCTACACCGACGAGTCCGGCATCCGCGAGCTGATTGATGCTGCCAAAGACGATTTGAGCGACGTTGAAATCATCCGCCACCGGGAAGTCATGCAGAAAGTCTTGAAAGCATTGGTGGGGGAGGGGAATGTCGCCTACGGGCCGTCTCTTCAAAAGGCGCTTGACGCTGGAGCAATCGACACCCTCATCCTCTCCGAAAATCTTCCTGAAGAAGAGATAGATCAACTCTACGAGAAAGTCAAGGCGCAGGGCGGGAAAATCGAGATAATGAACGACGAGTTTGAGGAGGGGATGCAGTTATGGAAAACCTTCAAGGGAAAGGTTGCATTACTCCGGTTCAAGATTGAGTAGAGTGCAGGATTTCTAAAAAATAATGAAAAGAAAAAAAGAAAAGTCGGTTTTTTTACAGAATCAGTGGCGCGAATACTAGCGCCACGATTGAGACTAGTTTGATTAGGATATTGAGGCTTGGTCCGCTAGTGTCCTTGAATGGGTCGCCGACCGTGTCTCCGACTACTGCCGCAACGTGGGTTTTGCTTCCTTTTCCTCCGAGATTTCCCGCCTCAATGTATTTTTTGGCGTTGTCCCACGCGCCTCCCGCGTTCGCCATCATGACTGCCAGGAGGAATCCTGTCACGATGCTTCCCGCCAAAAGTCCGCCTAATGCTTCAGCGCCCAAAAGCAGTCCTACGACAATCGGCGTGAATACCGCCAGAAGCGCCGGCAGTATCATCTCGCGTATTGCGGCTTTCGTGCTTATGTCAATGCATTTCTTGTAGTCTGCCTCAGCCTTCCCCTCCATCAATCCCGCAATCTCCTTGAACTGTCTTCGAACTTCCTCTACCATGTCGCCCGCCGCGTTTCCGACTGCGCTCATCGTGTAGCTTGAAAAAACGAAGGGGAGTAGTCCGCCGATGAATACTCCGACCATGACTGGCGCCTGCACCACGTTGATTGCGGAAAGTCCGGTCGCCTGAACGTATGCCGTGAAAAGCGCAAGAGCAGTCAATGCCGCAGAGCCTATGGCAAATCCTTTCCCTATTGCCGCCGTCGTGTTTCCGACAGCGTCCAAGGCTTCAGCCCTCTTTCTGACCTCGCCTTCCAGGTGGGCCATCTCAGCGATTCCCGCAGCATTATCTGCAACCGGCCCGTAGGAGTCAGAGGCGAGTGTTATGCCGAGTGTTGAAAGCATTCCGACTGCTGCAAGCCCGATTCCGTAGATTCCGCCGAACTTGTACGCCACGACTATTGCGGCGCACACCGCCAATACCGGGATTATCGTGCTCTTCATCCCTGTTGAAAGTCCGGTGATAATGTTGATTGCCGCCCCCTGCTCGGATGATTTGGCTATCTCCTGCGCGGGCTTGTGAGAGTCTGAAGTATAGTATTCCGTCGCGAATCCTATGACGAGTCCCGCGGCAAGTCCTGAAATGATTGAGATGAACAAGTCAAGCCCGGAGTATTTCACGCCGGCAACCTCGACTTCCCCTATGTATTGGGTTAGGAGGAGGTACATTGCGACTGCCACAATCACTGATGCTGCGATTATTCCCCTGTCCATTATCCCGTGAATGTTTTCTGAATCCTTGACGCGCACGAAAAACGAGCCTAGTATGCTTGAGAATATGCCGATGCTCGCGATGATTAATGGGAGTATTACTGCAATCGTGTTCATCTGGCCTACCACAAGTCCTGTGGCGGCTATCGCCATTGCCGCGATAATAGAGTCGACGTAGCTTTCAAACAAGTCGGCGCCCATGCCCGCGACGTCTCCGACGTTGTCGCCCACATTGTCGGCGATTACCGCCGGGTTTCTCGGGTCGTCTTCGGGTATTCCCGCCTCGAGTTTCCCGACAAGGTCGGCTCCGACGTCGGCGCCTTTAGTGTAGATTCCGCCGCCGACTCTTGCGAACAATGCTATCGAGGACGCTCCGAACCCGAATCCGTAGAGGACTACCGGGTCCCCGAAAATCTTGTAGAGTATTGTCAGTCCGAGCACTCCAAGGCCGACGACGCTCAAACCCATTGTAAGCCCGCTTGAGAATGCGATGGTCAGTCCGCTTCCAATGTTTTTTTTGCAGGCTTGCGTGGTCCTTGAGTTGCTGGATGTGGCAATCCGCATTCCAATGTTTCCGGCAAGAGCGGAGAATAAGGCTCCTACAACGAATGTTGCGGCGCTCTCAACGCCAAGCCCAAATGAGACTACCACTGAAACTATGAGTATGAAGATTATGAGAATCTTGTATTCGCTTTTGAGGAATGTTAGCGCGCCCTCCTTGATGCGTCTTGAGAGTTCCCGCATTTTTTCGTCGCCGGCGTCTTCACCCAAAATTTTCCTGGAAAGAATCCAGGCATAAAGCAATGCTATCATACTTGCCGAAAGAGAAAGATAGATCCAATTCATGACAAAAAATTAAAACCTGCGAATAAATACGGGCTGAAAATATGATGGTGTATGAAAATTTTTTCAGCGGTTCGTCTGGATTATTTTTCATCCTCCAGTTCAATGAGCTGTCGTTCATAATCCCTCTTGATGGTCTCGTAATGTTCTGTCGTGATAATCCCCTCCTCATGCTGTTTTTCAAGCCGTTGAAGCAAATCCCTTATCTGCTCCGCCTCCCTCTCCTTCGGATTTTTCGGGGCGGTCTTCATGAACCAGCCGCCGTCTGAAACGCCTTCCATCTCCTTCTTGCCTGCATCTGACTTTTTGGTTTTGCCAAGAATTTTCGCCTCACGCTCCTTCAAGACCGCGATTTTTTCAGCCTTCATCTTCTCCTCCCGTTCCCGAAGCTTCTTCTCCCTCTGCGTCATCTCATCCTTTGGGGAAAGGTTTTTCGCAGGCTCCGGGCTTTCCGGCGGGGTTTTGGGACTCTCCGAAACACCCTCCTCAACCTCCAAATCATCTTCAAAAAATCTGCTTCTTTTCAGAAGGATGGCCTGCAGTATCCTCAAAATCAAGGCTATGATGGCGATTACGCAAATCCCCAAGACCGCCAAAAGGATTAACTCAACAAAGCCTAAACCGTTCATTTTTCCCGCACACTCTATTATGATTTATATCCAATCTACATTATATTTACCATGGGGGTTGATTTAATGCGAAAAAGCGTTTCTACAGTCTTTTTCATACTACTCCTCTCCACGCTCGCGCCCGCACAGCAATGCTCAGTCGACCTGAAAGACGAAAAGGGAACGGTCCAACTTACAGTGGAAACATGCGAGAGCATAGGCTCGTTCAGCCTCGGCGGACTCTACGAAAACAAGTGGGAGCGACTCACATACCACTATCCGAAACCTTGGGCCGGAACGTTCATAACAGTACACGTCGACGGCAAGTATTATTCCACAAGCACCCACCCTCAAAACTCGATACTCCTCGACGGATACTCCGACAAAAAACCATACGCGTCCGGAAACTCCATCATCACCTCCTGGAGCCTTCCAGAAGGAATTGACGTCACCCAAACCATCACGCTATTGGAAAACCAGTCTATTGTCGACGTGAAGGCTGAAAACAAGGACGGACAGACACACTTGATTGGAGTCAGAATACACGTCGACACGATGCTCGGGACAAACGACGGGGCGCCAATCTACGTTCCCGGAAAAGGGCTCCAGACCAGTGAAGTCCAGTACGCCGGCAACGAAATAAACTTCAAGTACTGGAAGGCCTACAACAAGCCGTGGGACCCGACGATAGTCGCTACAAGCTTCATAAACCCTTTCGAGGAATACACGCTCCCCTCGAAAATGATTATCGCAAACTGGAAGCAGAGCAAGAACACTGCATGGGATTATAATGTAAACGCTTCAATGCCTGTCACAGGAGATTCGGCGGTAATACTCTACTACACTCCCGAGAGAGTTCCGGCCGGCGGGAGCTTTCGGATAAAATCCGGATACGGCAGTGAAAAGCCAGTCCTGCCCGTTGAAAAAGGAGAGTGGGGTTTGACAGAAATACTTGTCGACAAGGGCATGGGCGACTACTGTCCGGACGACGTGATGACAATAACAGTCGACGGGCTTTCAAGCAGGATAAGGAACACCGGCAAAATCCTTTTGAATGTTTATGCGAACGGAAAGGAAATACACTCCGAAACCAAGTTGCAAGTCTTTGATGGGGGTGTGGTTAGTTCAACCCAATTTAAAATGACGGTGCCGGAGACGAAAGAAGACTTGGAATTCACATTCAAGGCGACGCTTCAAAACGATACTGGCGCGCAAGCCGACACGCTATCCCAAGGCAAGATAGCTTCCGTCAGAATCTCAAAGTGCGTTCCGCCAAAGCCTCCGAAAGAACCGTTCAACTGGATGAGGCTGATACCAATACTCGTAATCCTCATAATCCTAATAATATTCGGCGCAATCATCCTCATAGCAGCCTCGATAATATACCGTGGCAACATCGTACTACAGCGTTTTGCCGAAGGAGACAAGATTATGATACAGGTGGTGAACAAGACTCGAAAGACTCTGAAAGACTGTACGGTGGTCGAGGCGATACCGGAGGGCGCGGAAATCGACGTTGAAACACTCGGGGTGACAAGACGCAGAGACCGGCTTGAATGGATTATAGGAAAACTCGCGCCCGGCGAAGAAGCTCTTTTAGAATATAGGATCATGGGGAAAGACCCAGAATCTAATACTATATTAAACTGGAGTGGGGGCAGTAGGCAGTTAAATTAATTTTACAGGGTGTGATAGGATGAGCGAAGATTTTGAACAGTTATTAAAAAAGGTTTCGGGCGAGACAGGCAAAAGCGTTGAAGAGATAAAAGCTCAGATGAGCGAGCGCAAGGAGAAGACTCACGGACTGTTGAGCGACTACGGCGCACTGTACGCTGTTGCAAAAGCCAACGGGATGGACTTGTCTGACAAGACTGTTGAGCTGACTAAACTCGGGGACCTAACGGTTTTACAAAGCGTGAGTATGGCTGGCCGGGTAAAAACCATATTCAATACCCGCGAGTTCGAGCGGAAAGACGGTGGTATCGGAAAGTTCGCGTCACTCGTCCTTAAGGATTCGACTGGCGAGGCAAGGCTTGTCCTCTGGGACCAGAACACGGATCTTGTGAAAAAAGTCAATATCGGCGACATAATACTTGTGAAAAACGGTTATGCCAAGGAAAACCGCGGATTCGTGGAAGTCCATGCAGGCGGCTTGACTAGTCTTTCTGTTAACCCCAAGGACATGGGAGACCAGATTCCTGAAATCATCGAAGAATTTTCAAAAATCTCCGACCTGACTGATTCAATGCCGGACGTCACAATAGTTGCGAGAGTATCCCGATATTTCCCGGCGAAAGAGTTCGAGCGGAAAGACGGTGGCGTTGGGAAGCGCGCGAGCTTCATAGCCGAAGACGAGTCCGGAAAAATCCGGACTGTGCTTTGGGATTCCGCAGCCGAAAAAGATTTGAAGGAAGGCGATATCATAAAGATCGCCGGAGGATACACCCGGAAGGGCTTGAACGGCGAGCTTGAACTGCAGGCTGGCGGGCGCAGTGTCATATCAAAGTCGAAGGCCAAGATGAAATTGCCTGAACTGCCAAAGCGTCCCGGCCTGGTTCAAATATCCGACGTCGACTCTAACATGCAGGGTGTGACGGTCGAGGCGAAAGTCTTGAAAGTCTATCCCCCGCGTGAATACAGTGGCGGCCAGATGGCCTCTATGGTTCTTGGTGATTCAAGCGGTAGCATCAGGCTGGTATTATGGAGCGAGCAGTCCCACAATGCGGAAAAGATAGGCGAGGGAGATAATGTCCGGGTGAAAAACGCCTATTCCAAAGCCAACCTTGATGATGAGCCGGAGCTTCATCTTGGCAAGTACGGTGAGATCGAGGTGGACACGTCTTTGAACATAGAGTCTGTCAGCATTCCGAAAACCGGCCCTGCAGTCGAGGACAAGAAGATAATAGACTTGGAGGATGGGGCGAGGAATGTCAGGATATCCGGCAAGATTGTCGCGGTCGAAGACCGCCCCCTATTCTACACCACCTGCGGAGAGTGCGGTGTTAAAGTACAGGAGATCGGCGGCTCTTGGATGTGTGACAACTGCGGGATGATAGAGCCTGAATACAACATGGTCGCGTCAGTAATAGTCGAGGACGAGTCGAGCAATATTCGCGTGGTCGGATTCAGGGAGGTTGGCGAGGCTCTTTTAGGCACCACTTCGGATGCGGCGCTTAATCTGGTTGGCGAAACCCAGGATGACCGGGCTCCGATACAGGCCGCCCGTGAAAACAGGGTGGGTCAAAAAATTACGGTTGTCGGCAACACGCGGTTTAACGACTACAACGACACCCTTGAAATAATCGCGCAAGAAGTCGAGTAAGGTTCAAGTTCTTGCACTGGGATTCCGGCAGGATTTCACCGGATTTTCCGTGTTGCCGTCTTTTTAGGATGCTTGCATGCTTAGTGCCGTCTTAGTATAAGTCCGCTTAATGGTTTGGGGTAGAAGTAGGTGCTTTTCTGGGGCATCCTGTGTCCCGAGCCCGCAATCTTTTTCACTTGCTCGAGTTTCGTGGCGTTCAGGAGTAGTCCTATCCTGTATTTTCCTTCATCGACTTGTTCGAACAGTTTGTCGGCGTCTTTGATGAATTGTATGTGTTTCGTGTCTTCCGGAAGGCCGAGGACCTTGTTTATTACTATCGTGTGGAGTATGTTTACGTCCAGGTCCTTCCAATGGCGTTTCCCGTTCATGTCGAGGAACTTTCTCGTTTCATCATTGTCTTTAAGCTTTAGGAACATGAACCTGTCTTTCATGTAGAATCCAAACGTGTGTTGGGGTTCGGTCTCCCTGAGCCGTTGCATCAATTCTTCCCTCGAGCCGGGCTTCTCCATCTCAAAGTATCTTTTCAAATCGTCTTCGATATTTTCAAGCGGTCTTTCCACATGGGATATCAGCCTGTGCGTGGGCATCACATTGAGGTCGCCGTCCATGTTCAAAAGCCAGATGAGCATGTATGGTTTTCCATGGCCGTTGTCCGTCACATGATATTTTAATGCGGTCGTATACCTGTGGTGGCCGTCGGCGATGATTATTTTTTCGCAGTTCATGTAGTTCATGAACTCGTTGATGGCGTCGCCGTCGCGAATCCTCCAGATGCGGTGGCGGATGTTGTCCGCATGCTTCAAGTCGATGACTGGTTCGCCCAAGTCTTTTAGAATGCGGGATGTTACTTTCGCGGGGTCGGAGTAGATTCCCATAATCATTTCAAGATCGGTTTCAGTGGCCTTCAAAAGCTTGTACCGGTCTTCAAGAGGGCCTCCGTAGATTTCCTCGTGTGGCAGTATCACCTGCTTTTCGAAGGGTTCGACTTTTACAAGGCAGACGATTCCCCGCTGAACCTTCTTTTCCCCGCCAATCTCATACTCTTCCTCATACGCGTACATGCATTCTTCTTCGTCTTCCAAAAGCGTTTTCTCCTCAAGCCATCTGCCGAGGAGTCTTGCAGAATTCCTATATTTTTCATCGCCCGCCCCGTCCGGCAGTATCAGGTGGATGAAGCTTTTTTCAGAAAGCCTGGCGTACTCCCGCATTTTCTCATCCGTTATGACGTCGTACGGGAGGGTCACCACATCCCCCAACTCCACCTTGTCCTGGTTGTAGAACACTCCCTTGAAAGGCCTTACTTCAGCCACCCAAAAAAATAGGATTCGTAAATTAAATACTCGACTAGTTCAGGCGTTATTTTTATCGTGCTTTTTAACTCTTTTAATCAAATAATTTCTTTGTTTGCTAGAGGTTCATTCGGATTATGGAAAAAGTTCCTACAGGTATTGAAGGGTTGGACGAGATGCTCGAGGGCGGTTTGGTCGGGGGACGGCCCTATCTTGTGATGGGGGGTCCGGGC
>DSAL01000073.1 GCA_011380095.1 Candidatus Altarchaeales archaeon | reverse complement strand
TCTCAAAACTCACGGTCCCCATTTTTAAGAAGCCAGGGTAAATATAACCTTGTACATAATAAAAGCAAGAATACAAGTGATGCTAAATGAAAGATACTGTTGAATTAAAAGTCGGGGACGTGATGACCAAGGGCGTCATCTGCATTGACATCGGCGACACAGTGCAGGAGGCCGCGGAGATAATGGGGAAGAACGACATATCCTCGCTTCTTGTGACGGACAAGGGGGACGGAGTCGGCGTAGTGACCGAGCGCGACATAATCAAGAAAGTCGTAGCGAAAAGCCGGGAACCAGGCAAGATTGCAGTCCAAGACATAATGTCAAGCCCTCTTCTGACACTAAACCCCGACTCTTCAATTGAGGAGGCCGCACGATTAATGCGCGATAAAGACATAAGACGCGTATTTGTAACAAGCAGGGACAAGATTGTCGGCATACTCTCGGAATCAGACATAGTCGGCATCGAGCCGGCACTCCACACGCTAATCCAGGAGCACGCGGTCTGGGAGCTGAGCAAGCAGCATGCCGCCGAGGAAGGATTGATTGCCGGAGAATGCGAGTCCTGCGAAAACTATTCGGAATCGCTTAGGACCATTGACGGACGCCTCTTGTGCAGGAATTGCGCGCCAGCGGAATAGGCCGAAACACTCCTTATTTTAAACCCCTCCCTCTTCTATTAACGCAAGGAACATGCTCGACATAACCCATGTTCGGCGGGAGCCGAAGGCGGTTTTGGAAAACCTGGAAAAACGCCAAGACAAAAAGGCAGTCGAAGACTTCAAGACTCTTTTAGAGAAAGACGAGTCTTGGAGGAAGCTGAAGGCGCGGGCGGATTCGTTGAGAAAATCCAGGAACGAGATGACGGAGCAGGTCAAGAAGGTGAAGCAGGAGGGCAGAGATATAACTCCGCTTCTTGAATCCGCGAAAAGCCTTCCGAAGGAAATACAAAAGCTCGACGACGAAGTCGAGAAAGTTCGGGCTGAAGTCGACATGCTTCTCATGCGGACTCCGAACCTCCTGCACGATACAGTCCCGTTCGGAAAGTCGGCTGAAGACAACCAGGTCGTCAGGACTTTCGGCGAGCCGTCAAAACCGAATTTCGAACTTAAACACCACGGCCAGCTCGCACAAGACCTCGATCTTGCAGACTTCGAGCGTGCCGTGAAAATCTCTGGCGCCGGCTTCTACTTCCTAAAGGGGGAGCTCGCATTAATGGACCATGCGCTCATGAATCTTGGTCTTAGTATCCTTTTGGAAAAAGGATTCACTCCAGTCATCCCGCCGTTCATGATGAGGCGGACTCCCTACGAGGGCGTTACAGACTTGAGCGATTTCGAGGACGTGATGTACAAAATTGAGGGCGAAGACGAGTACATGATAGCGACAAGCGAGCATCCGATTGCCGCCATGCACATGGGCGAGATACTTGAGGAAAACCAGCTTCCCCTCAAGTACGCCGGCATCTCACAGTGCTTTAGGAAGGAGATTGGCAAGCACGGTCTGGACGAGCGGGGGCTCTTCCGCGTCCACCAGTTCAGCAAGATCGAACAGTTCGTTTTCGCAAAGCCCGACGACTCTTGGAACATCATTGAAGACCTCATCAAAAACGCGGAGGAATTGATGCAAAAGCTTGAAATACCCTACCGCATCGTCAACGTCTGCACTGGCGACATCGGGACGGTCGCCGCAAAGAAATACGACCTGGAAGGATGGAGCCCCCGGGAGGAAAAGTTCATAGAGCTCGCATCATGCAGCAACTGCACGAGCTATCAGGCAGTCCGCCTCGGCATAAAATACCGGCACGGCAATGATAAAGACTACGTCCACACGCTCAACAGCACGATGATTGCGACCGCGCGAGTATTGCGCCTGATACTTGAAAACTATCAGACTGAAGACGGGGGCTTGAAGATTCCGAAAGCGTTGACGAAACAATTGTGCTGCGACTACATCGGAAGATGATTTTTTTTAGAGCCGTATCTCCTTGTCGGCCATTGGAACAAGAGTTTGAACCAGCTCTTCAGCCTCCTTCTTCTCAATAGACAATACCACCCCGCCCAAACTCTCAAGCCTCATCTTGTTCATTATGAAGTGGGTGAATTCTTTCACCGACTTTTCAGTGTTGTATATCATCAGGCTCGACACGCTGTCCAAGAGCATGAACTTGTTGTGGGAGCCGACTCTCGCCAAAAGCCTGTCCAAATACATGCTGACCTCCTCAAGGCTTGAGGGGTTTTCAACGAATACTATGTTCTTGTCGGTCGTCGTCGGGACTTTGCCAGCCATCTGGCTTATGCAGTCGATAAAGTATATGTCGTTCGACTTGACTTTGGCCTTGTCCAAAGCCTCGAGAATGTAGTCGTAGGGGCGAGTCACGCTGATGTAGACTCCACCCATCCTCTTCTTGTTGACGAGAATGTCCAAAAGCCCGGACACCGTGTCCATGTGGTGGTGGCTTTCAATGTTTATGACGGCGATGGAGTTCGCGGCCATACCCTCAAACTCACGCTTGAGGGTTTCGCTCACGTCAAGCTTCTTTTCAGGCGCTGTCGCCGCAACAGTCGGCGCCGGCATGTAGGCTGGCGCTTTAGCCTCCCGCCCGCTTTTTATCTTGCTACTTTCAATCTCGCGAATCAACTGCCTGATGACTGGAGTCTGCCAGCTTCTGATGACAATAGGCGCGTGGTTCAGCCTTCCAATCCTGAGGAATCCGACGAGCGATGGGAGGAAGCTGAAAAGATGTTTTAGTCCGACAGCCGCGCAAAGAAGCACCGAGCCCTGTATGATTATCTGCGGGGAGAGTATGCCGGAAAGCTCTGGCAGATAGTTTTCCATCATTGCCTTCAACGGAGTTGCGAGATCCCTAGTCTTGTCATAGCTGTAGACATAGTATGAGAGTGCGAGGAAGATTATCGCGCTGACAGCCTCATTGTATAGAATTCTCGTGCGGTGTTCGACGGAAGTTATCTTGTCGTATTCGACCCCAATAATCGCCTTAGGAATCTTTTTCAAAAAGACGAGCCTCTCGCCAGTGGTTAAGGCCGTGTACAATCCGATTTTATAAGAATTTTTGACGGACTCCCCGTCCATCAGGTATTCAGAGTAGTCTTCAGAAACCTTACCCGTAGATTCTCCCTCCATCTTCAAGCACTTGAAAAATTATACTACTCCATGTCCGCCTTGAACAATGGCACGAGGGTTACCCCGTCCTCCAAAATCTTGAGCACATGCTTGTTTCTCGAATGACTCAGGCCCCTCATCTTGATTACCTGAAGCGCCCTTATCAAATCCCCCTTCCTCTCGAATTCCGTCAAAAGTATCACGCCGTCGGCTATGAACTCCTCAACCCCGTATATCGAATACTTGAATTCCTGCGGGGGTATTTCCGAGATGAGTATGTTCGTGCATCCGAGATACATCAGCTGGAAGTTCAGCTCGAATATGAAGTCGCGTATCTTATCTTCATGCTCAAGATTCTCGCACAAAGCGGTTATGGAGTCTATGACTATCCGCTTTGCCCCGCTGCTCTCAATCACGTCTGTGATGATGTTTATCAGCCCCTGCACGTTGCTCAAGCCGACTCCCTTAAGCCTCGCGTCCTGTGTTACGTCAACAATCTTGATTTTCCCCGACTCTATCAGATTCTCGTCGAAGAATGAGAAATCCCGCATGTTTTTAATCATCTTCTCCCTGGGTTCCGTGAGGGAGAAGTAAACGCCGTTCTCCCCAAGCTTTGCGCCCTCGAAAAGGAACTGTTGGGAGAGTATGGTCTTTCCGGTCCCGCAAGAGCCTGCGACAAGTACGCAGTGCCCCTCCGGTATGCCGCCATTTAATATCGAATCCAAGTTCTTTATCCCGGTGCTCAACTGCTTGTCCATGTTAATCCCGCACGGTTTTACGCTTACATATTTTAAAATAAGATATTAAAAACAAGATTATACTAAACTTGAAAGCCGTTCGACCCCGATTTTCTCAAAACCCCTTACATCAACCCCGTTTCTAGTGAAATTATAGTATCCTACGCCCTCCCCTTCGGAAAGCTCCTCCAAAATCCTCTTACCCCAGGCGAGCTTTTTAATCTTAAACTCTATATTGAACCGGCCTGAATACCTTCCAACCTCCTCCCCGAAATCCATTCCACACAACACGATATTTTTCGCGCCGAACTTGACTGCAAGATGAACCGCCCTGTCCCCGTCGGTGAAACCCCCGAAATTACGGACATTCAAAGTCGGCTCAACCTGCGTTGTCGCGAAAAAAGCGCCCTCCAGCATCGGGACGACATTTTTGAGCGACTCGATGTTGTCGCCGTGCGCGTGGACTACCGTGACGCATCCAAGACTGTTCGCCCTGATTATCGATTCCACGTCGCCGTCCAAGTCCGTGACATTCACGTCAGGACAGACATCCCGCTCAAGCAAAGCCTGAACCGCGCCGTCTGCGGCAACCAGGACAAACGAGTCTAAAAAGCCCGCATCAATCAAGGTTTGAACATCCTCTTCAAGGCTTGGCCCGCAACCGAATACTGCGACCGGATTTTCGGAAAAAATATCCTCCAAGACCTCGCACTCGAAATCGCACGCAATCCCGTCCAAAATATCCCTCGCTTCAGCGTCTTTCAGGACGTCAATACCCAACTCCGCCGCAATCTCGGCGTAATGGTCTGCCATCAACAAAAAATACTGAAGACAAACATTTAACTCCGAAAAAACCCGGCGACACCTATTAATCCACGTCCAAAACATATCTATACCTGATGGCACGGCTCGGACAGCACTTCATGGAAGATGAAAACATTCTGGAGCTCGTCGTCT
This sequence comes from Candidatus Altarchaeales archaeon, assembly GCA_011380095.1. Classification (GTDB taxonomy): domain Archaea; phylum Altiarchaeota; class Altiarchaeia; order IMC4; family SCGC-AAA252-I15; genus DSAL01. The sequence goes on along the minus strand of DSAL01000073.1, from coordinate 8,318 downwards.
CATACGCCAAGCTCAATCCAGACGACGTGGTATTGGAGGTTGGCGCGGGATACGGGAATCTCACGGAAACAATCGCAAAACACGGATGCCACGTCTACGCCATCGAAAAAGACACGGAATTATTTGAAAAACTCGGGAGACGGCTGGAAGAAGAAAACATTTCAACCATATCCGGCGACGCACTCAAGCTAGACTGGCCCCTCTTCAACAAAATGGTTTCAAACCTCCCCTACCATATCAGCAAGAAGACGATGACAAAACTCATGCTCTGCAACTTCGAGCTGGCGGTGCTCGTCGTGCAGAAAGAGTTCGCGGAAAAAATCTCGGAAAAACCGGGGGTCAAAAACTATCGGATGATAAGCGCGCTAGCGCAAACCGCATGCGACATCCGGCTGATGGACGTGATACCGAAAAACGCCTTCAAGCCCCAGCCCAAAGTCGACTCGCAGATAATCATTTTGGAGAAGAAGGCGGAATGCACGCAAGAGTACGCCCAGTTCCTAACGAAACTATTCAACCACAAAAACAAGCTTTTGAAAAACACGCTGAAAAACCCGCCGCTCTACGCCGACAAAAAGCCGCTGGAACTAAAGCCGGAAGAACTCCAGAAACTATACCAGGCGCTCCAAGACTAGGATTTGGAAGTCAAAGACCTGTACTGTTCTTCAACCTCGACATTTTCCGGGGAAAGGCTATTGGCTTTCCTGTTCAAAGACAATGCCTCTTCCGGCCGCTCAACCATCATCAAAGCCCAGGCCGCCCCAACCAATGCTTCAACACTGTCCGGACTCTTATCCAATGCAATCCTGTATGTTTCAAGCGCCTCGTCAAAGCGGTCCATCATCAACAAAATCCTCCCCTCCAAGTCAAGATACTTCGGATTCGACGGCTCAAGCTCGACAGCCTTTCTTATGACCCGCAAAGCCTTCTCATACTCCTTCAAGTCGAAAAGACACTCCGCCATCCTCATCCAAGCCAATGACGAGCGGGGGTTGTGCTTCAAAGCCATCTTGAAGAGCCTGAACGCGTGCTCCAGCTTCCCCTCCTGCTGGTAGATGAAGCCCGCAATCATGTACTGCCTGTGGTCTTCGTGGTTAAGCTCGGCAGCCTTCTCCAAAAAGCCGAGCGCAAGGTCAAGGTCCCGCTTTTCCTCGTAAGCTCTCGCACCCTTCTCAAGCAGGTCCTCGTAATCCACGTTATATATTAATATTCCGTATTAAACTACCTTCCAAGAAAAAAACTATTTTCAAGAGGGTGAGCAATCTAACATGGCAAAAACCGGCAGCAAAATTCTGAAGGAAGGGTTCGCCAAGATGGTGAAATCCGGGGTGGTAATGGACGTCACAAACGCACAGCAGGCTGGGATAGCGCAGGACGCCGGCGCGGTCGCGGTCATGGCGCTTGAACGGGTTCCAGCAGACATAAGGGCTGCGGGAGGGGTCGCGAGGATGGCCGACCCGGAAAAGATTCTTGAAATAATAGACGCCGTCACAATACCAGTCATGGCGAAATGCAGGATAGGCCATTTCGCCGAAGCCCAAGTGCTTCAGGCATTGGGCGTCGACATGATAGACGAAAGCGAAGTATTGACTCCCGCAGACGAGCACAACCACGTCGACAAAGTAAAGTTCACGATACCGTTCGTGTGCGGATGCCGAAACCTCGGGGAAGCCCTCAGGAGAATAAGCGAAGGCGCCGCGATGATAAGGACGAAAGGGGAGGCCGGAACCGGAAACATTGTGGAGGCCGTCCGCCACATGAGGGCGGTGCAGGGCGAGATAAAACAGATAACCATGATGGACGAGGACGAACTCTACGCGCGCGCCAAGGAAATACAGGCTCCAATAGACTTGATTCGGAAGGTGAAGGAGTTGGGCAGGATGCCGGTCGTGAATTTCAGCGCCGGCGGAATCGCGACTCCGGCCGACGCGTCCCTCATGATGCAGTTGGGCGCCGACGGAAACTTCGTGGGCTCCGGAATATTCAAGTCGTCAAACCCGGAGTTAATGGCCAAGGCTATAGTCGAGGCTACAATGAACTACGACAAGCCGGAAGTCATAGCCGAAATATCCAGGGGGCTGGGGGATGCGATGCCGGGCGCCGAGATAGGCAAGCTTGACGTGCGGCTTCAGGAGCGCGGTGTATGATGAAAGTAGGCGAGATAGCTCGAAGAGAATTCGTCAAAGTCAGGCAGTCGGACCATATGATCCCCCTTTTGGACTCAATCCAAAAGCAGGGTTATGGAAAGGCTTTTGTTTACGACCGAAATATTTTCACGGGGATTGTGAGCAAGGAAAGCTTCATTGACAGGCTTGAAGTAACCCACTTCGAGCGTTTGAGCGACCTTAAGGTTAACGACTTCTACGTCCAAGACCTCATGTTCTTGAAGGACGACGACGACGTGTATGACGGCGCAATAAAACTGAATGAAACAACCTGCATAGTCGACGCAGTCCCTGTTTTTTCAGGAGAGGAAGCGTGTGGGTACGTCACGAGCAAGGAGTACTTGAAGCTTTTCCTCAAACAAGGCGAGCCGGGATTCAAGGTTAAGGATTTGATGCAGTATAGTCCTGTGACGGTATTCGACTATACGACCTTCGACAAGCTTCTCACGGCCATAAACGATTCCACATTCAAGCATGCGATGGTTTTGAAGGGCAAGGAGATTGTCGGCATAGTCGCGGTGAAAGACCTGATGCTGACCGTCCTGAAATACTTGAAGAATCCGGAGAAATACCAGGATTTGACCGCGGAAGAATTGATGTCAAAGCCTGTTGCGACAGTCGAAGGCGCAGCCGACGTTTTGGACGCCGCAAAAATAATGGACGATAAAAACTACGGGGGTCTTCCCGTCGTGGACGGCGGGGAATTGAAAGGGCTTTTCAGGAGGCGGGACGTCCTCAAGACGTTCGAGATAAAACAACAGTAAACTCCACGATCTTCTTTATCAGCATCCGGGCTGGCCCTTCAGGTTGACCATCCTTCTCCCCGCCTTCTGGCTTCTAATCTTCGGCTTCGTAGTCTTTTTCGTCGCGAACTTTTTGACGTCAGCGCCGCTCAAACTTTTCCGCCATGAACTGAGCTTTTCCCTGTCGTGTCCCCTGCTGCTTCGGGTCCTAGTCCTGTTCACCGGCTTTATCTGGGCGCTCGCCCCGAAAACCCCGATTTTAAGCGAGTATCTCGACGATGCGTCAAGCCCGGATTTCGCGATTTCCACGGCGACTTCAAGGGGTGCGGTCTTAAAACGCCTTCCATGCGCTTCAACAATGCTAACGAAACCCTCCCCTGTTTTGACGTGATACCTCAGGTTTTTCCTAAGGTTCGACTTCAAGTGGGCGCAAACCTGCTCCACACTCTGGTTTCCAAAAACTATTTCAGGCATTCTCGTGGTAAGAAAAAGAATTGAAAAAAGAAAAACGATAAGACGGCGGAAAACCTCTTATATACCTGTATATTTAATTAATTCCATACTTTCAATTGGGTGTTGTAAAGTGAGTTTGGCTGAATCAAAAAAAACAAGGACTCTGGGGTTTATATTGTTGACTGCGCTCGCACTAACGCTATTATCGACGAGCGCCTGTGCCAAAATAAGTTTAGACGGAATCGACATTATACTGGACGACACTACCTTGGATGTCGGCGACGAGCTGATTATAGAAAACATAACTCTTCTTGAACCAGACGATACTGAAAACGATGTTGAAGTCACGGTCGAAATACTGATTAACGGAGTTCAGGTGCATTCTGAGGACGTGGAAATAGACCTTGAAGGGGGCAAGGACTATGAGCTGGGCGATTTCACGGACTTTTCCAGCAGATACTTCAAGAATGAGGACGGAGAGGATGTTTGGGGCAAAAACCTGATGGGTTATACCTGCAACAGCAAGCACAAGATGACCGTGAAATTATCCGGCGGCGTGACAAACATTGAGAAAACGGTAAACTTCAAAATCAGCGGAGAAGAATTTTACAGGGTGACTGTTGAGCCGGCAAAACCCTCTGCAAACGACGACATAAAAATCAAGGTAAAAGACAAAAACGGAAACGACATGAAGGGGGCTAATGTGCGCTTAACATGGCTTGACGACACCCGCGGAATACGGTCCGGAGAATGGGATAAAGACGACCTTTCACGCGAAAGCACGACAGACCGCTACGGTGAAGTCGAATTCAACATAGCGAAAGACTTCGGGTCAAAGGCGACGGGAGCATTCCAGCTTGACGTCTGGGACGACGACTACTGTCTTGAACGCTCCACATTCACAATAAGCAATGAACTGAAGATTACGACAACTCCCGAATCAGCGACGGCAGGCCAGGACGTCAAGATATGCGTGACCGACGCCAACGGCGGGAAAATCACGTCGCCCGGAATATACGTCTACGCGGTCGGCGGAGGATACTCGAGAAACTTCGTGGGAGACACCAACGGATGCACTACAACATCATTCACAACACCCGCATCCTACTCGATAACCGCGACAAAATCAGGATACGACGAGTCATACGGGACGCTAATAGTCACTGAAAAACCCCTGCTAACCGTGACACCCTCAAAGACGACGTCAGAACCCAACGAAGAACTCACGCTCACCGTCCGCAGCATAGGACAACCCGTATCCGGCGCGACAATCACGGCAAGCAAGGTCGGCGGAAGCCAGGAAATACTCTCGCTCAAAACCGACACGAACGGGAGGATAACATACACTCCGAAAGAACCCGGCTCCTACACCCTAACAGCCGAAAAAACAGGCTACAACTCCGGAACAACAAACATCAGGGTGGAAGACTCCTTCAAGATAACCGCGCCACAAAACGCAGTGCAAGTCGGAGACCCAGTCGAAATAACGGTAAAAGACATGAAAAACAATCCCGTAGCACAAGCTGCAGTCCGGATAACCCAGGCGGGAGTAGACGGGCTGACCGACGCCAACGGCGCATACACATTCACGCCGAAAACGCCGGGAGCCTACCAGATAATAGTTGAAAAAACAGGATTCACGGTCAAGACCGCCAACATAGAAGCCCACGGAAACCTAAACATAATAGTCCAACCAGCCGAAATAGACGTTGGAGGAAAATCCACCATAACCGTCACAGACCTTGAAGGCATAAAACAGGTCGCGCAAGTAAAAGTCACAGACCCGCAGGGGCAGGCACAGACGTCCAGCGGAGCGACAATAGACGTGACGGCATCAACCGTCGGAACATACGAGATAGCCGTCTCAAAACAATACTACCAGGACGCGTCCGCACAACTCACAGTCAAGCCAAGACCACTGACGGTCAAAACGGAAGTCGTAGACAAAAATCTTGTTTTGAACGCGGCAAGCGCGGGAAGCCCAGTCCCAGACCTCGACATAGAAGTCACGCTTCCAGACGCCACTAAAGTGACAGTAAAAACCAATTCAAACGGAATCGCAACAATCGACGCAAGCCAGCCTGGAACATACCTGATATCAATAGCCGAGGGGGAATACGCCGGACTCGCCGAATCCGTTGAAAGACCCAGGGGGCTTTTAGAAGGCAGGGGGATGATGTTAATCGCAATAGTGGTTGTGGCGGGCGGACTTATAATCATAATAATCGTGGCCGTAATACTCGCAGGACACGCGGCAAAGCCGAAGGGGGCGAAACCCAGTTTCCAGAAGGCGGAGCGGTCAAGCGGAAGGACCAAGCTCGGAGGATTATAACATCCCACTCAAAAAAGCGGGATTCCATCTGCCGGCATCACGGCCGGCCGGTTTTTAATCCTGCCTCCTTTCTCTATTAAACCAGATGATGCAGCTTGAGACAAACATTTTAGGGGTCTTCGCCCTCAAAAACGGGAAGATAATACTCAAAGAAACGTTCGGAAAAGACATTCCGAAGATAGCCGGAAAAATCCGGGCGATATCCGACGGAGTAGTCGAAGAAGAAAAAAAAGTGTTAAAAGAACTCTCCGACACCGGCAACAAAAAGATTGCCGTATCAAACCCGCTTAGATTCAAGAGCCTGAAAACCGGCGTTGAATTCCTTCAGGCGAAGCCCGCAAACCTCTTCGAGATAAGCCGGACCCTCGGCATGCAAGACGAGGAAGTCAGAAAAATACTTCGACAAGTCAACACCGAAATATCCCGCCGAAAACTAAAGGAAATAGAGCGCGACCAACTCGTCATCCAAGCTGTCAAAAGCCTTGACGAAATACAGGACGCCGCAAACCTCCTCAACGAAAGGCTCAGGGAATGGTACAGCCTCCACTTCCCAGAACTCGACCACCTCGTGGAAGGAAACGAGGCGTTCACAAAGATTGTCGCGACAACAGGAAACAGGAGCGGGCTGAACGAGAAAAACCTGTTGCTCGACCCTAAACACAACAAGAATGTTTTAGAATCGCTGAAGACTACGTTAGGCGTGGATTTCACAAAAGAAGATCTTGAAGCGATAGGAAAACTCGCAAGACCCACGCTCGCACTCTACGACTCCAAGTCCGAAATCGAAAAATACATTGAAGGCGAGATGCGGGAGATTGCGCCAAACCTCACCGAACTCGCCGGCGCCCAGCTTGGCGCCCGCCTCATGGCGATAGCCGGAAGCCTCAAACGCCTTGCAGTGCTTCCCGCGGGAACAATCCAGGTTTTGGGCGCGGAAGACGCGTTCTTCAGGTTCCTGCAGACCGGCAAGCGCCCGCCAAAACACGGCGTAATATTCCAGTACCCCGACATACGGAGCGCTAAAAAAAACATTCGCGGAAAGCTCGCGAGAACTTTGGCGGCGAAAATCGCCATAGCCGCCCGCGCAGACGCCTACGGCAAAAACTTCATCGCCCCAAAACTCTTGAAAGACTACAAAAAACGGTTCAAGGACCTTTCGAAATAGGCGGATAACAGCGCCCCCCAAAATATTCTTTCATTTCTCCAAAATCCAGATTCGCCTCGTCAAACTCTTGTGCATTCGGACGTCAAACTTGTGTTTCACACTGAATTCCCTGAAATCAATTTCAACATCATCCGGCGCCATCAACACCATCCTCCCCCCTGCTGGAAGCATGCCATGGGCGTTCGGGATAAATCCGTTGAAAATCTTTTTCGTCTCGTCCGTCGTGAAGCTCGAGCGCCCGTACGGCGGGTCGGTGGCTATGACATCGCATTTGAAATCAGACTTCTCCAAAGCGTCTCTCACTTGGATGTCGCCGGAAATACCGTAGTGCGCGAGATTCCTCCCGCACCCGCCGGCCATGACTTCGGAAACGTCCCAGCCCGCGACCTTAACCCCGCAAAGCCCCGCCTCAATCAGGATGCCTCCCGTCCCGCAGAACGGGTCGAGGAGCAAATCCCCCTCGCAGGCGCCGGAAAGGTTGACGAGGGCTCTCGCCAGCTTCGGATGCATGCTCGTCGGACTGAAGAACGGGCGGAACTGGGGGCGCCTGCTCTCAAAATCGCGTTCAATCCTCAATTCAACCCCAATATGATAATCTTCTCCGAACTTTTTGCAGAATACTATTGCGTCAGGCTTTTTCAGGTTTACTTGAATGCCCATCTCATACAAGAGCTCGCCAAGCCGTTTGGCGGCACTGTCCGACTCGCTTGAAACCCGAAACGTTTTTGAGTCCGAGATTATGTCGTAGACGTCGCCGACCAAGGTGGTGTAGTCCCGGCTCTCTCCGACATGCTCGTAAACCCGAAGCGTGTAGGCGAGCCTTGCGAAAACACCGGCATCGCATTCGGTGTCGACTATAATCCAAAGGTCTTCGAGCCTTCTTACCGAATACTCGAGCCCGCATGATTCGAGAAGCTCAGTCAATTCTGTGTAAGGCAGTTCGGGGTGTTCCCCGGAAAGTCTCAAAAGATACTTCATTTCCAATCAGATTCTCTCGATAAACCAGCCGACAAGATTCTCGAGCCCGACCTTCTCCTGCTTCTGAGTTGAAAGGTCCTTGACGGTAACGGATTTCTCCACCATCTCTTTTTCCCCGACTATCACGACAAAACGGACTCCGTTTTCCGACGCGTGAGAGAGGACTTTCGAGATGCTTCTACCGCTCAGGTCGTAGTCGACTACTGCGTCAAGCGCTTTACGAAGCCTTGACGCTGTTGTGAATCCGGCGCCGCCGACGTCTCCCAAGCCTGCAACGAGAATGTCGGCGTTAGGGGTTTCGAACTTGAACTTTTGGGCTTCCAAAGCGTCAATTAGCCTGTCAAACCCGAACGCGAATCCTACGGCCGGCGTCGCAGGCCCCCCAAACAATCCAATCAGTTTGTCGTATCTTCCGCCCCCTGCAACTTGGTCTTGTGCGCCCAAGCCTTCGACTTTCACGTCAAAGACGATTCCCGTATAAT
>DSAL01000079.1 GCA_011380095.1 Candidatus Altarchaeales archaeon | reverse complement strand
TTCCAGTCCCGCACGCAAGGGTTTCCGCTTCAACACCCCTCTCGTAAGTCCTTATCCCGAACTCGTTTTCCGAAATCTTTTCGACGAAATGGACGTTCACACCCTTCGGGAAAATGTTTGTGGAATTCCTGATTCTCGCCCCAACCTCCAAGACGTCAAGCAGGTCGATGCTGTTTTGGAACAATACTGCGTGCGGGTTGCCCATTCCCACCGCCGTGATGGCGTGTTCGAATCCGCCGGCCACCACCTCCCTCTCTATCGTAGAGTCGTCGGGGTTCCCCGAAACCGGAATATCTCCGTTTTTCAGTCTTGGCGCGCCCATGTCCACGCTAACCTCAAGCATGCGCCCCCCCCCAACAGTCATTGAGAGTGTCAGGATTCCGGCGAGCGTCTCCACCTTCAGCGGATTTTTCTTGCACAATCCTTTTTCGAACGCGTATTTCGCAAGACACCTTATCCCGTTCCCGCACATCTCTGCAATCGAGCCGTCGGGGTTGAAGAAGTGGAACTTCAAGTCTGCACTATCCGACTTTTGTATGAATATGGCGCCGTCAGCCCCCACTCCAAAATGTCTTCGACAGTATCTGGCGACAAAATTATTTTTCCCGGATTCCGGCACGACCTCGCCCGCCGTCTCGTCTACGACCATGAAGTCGTTGCCGGCCGCATGCATTTTAGTGAACTCTACATCCATTTTGACTGTTGTATTATAAGGTTTTGGTTCTATGTATATGCAGGGGGCATTAAAAAAACTTGTTCTTCGGGCAATAAAACATGGAAAAAGTGTTATTCGACTGCGACTACACTACAGTCGACGGAAAGGCGGTAATCCGGCTGTTCTACAAGACCAAGAACGGCTGGGAAATAGAGCGTGACGAAAACTTCACACCCTATTTCTACGCCATACCCAAAACTGACGCCAGCGAGCTCGAGAAAGACTTGCGGGGCATTGAAGACGTCTTGAAGGCTAGTGTTTTGGAAAAAAATTCCGTTAAAGGCCCGGTAAATGTAGTTAGGGTTGAGACAAGCCACCCTGCAAAAGTCCCGTCGTTAAGAGAGTTCGTGGGAGAACTCCCGTCGTGCGCGACGGTAATGGAGGCGGACATACCATTCCACAGGAGATACTTGATAGACAAGCAGTTGATTCCAATGCAGGGTGTTGAAGAGTTTAACCCGACAATCGCGGCGTTCGACATTGAAGTATACCTCCCCCATGGAAGCATCGACGTCAAACGCGACCCGGTCACAATGCTCTCCTACGCCGACAACCGGGGCGTCAGCAAGGTAGCGGTCTTAAAGGAGAAAAAGATTTTGGACGACCCGAGGGTGGAGTACATCGGCTCCGAAAAAAAGCTTTTGGAAAAGCTCGGCCAATGGGTGAAGGAGCATGACGTTGACATACTCGTCGGATACAATACCGACAACTTCGACGTCCCCTACATTCTCGAGCGCGCGGAAATCAACAAAACCAATATAATCCTCGGCGTAGACGACAGTCCAATACGCCTGAAGCAGGCGGGCATGAACAAGGAATCCTACATCAAGGGAAGACAGCACGTCGACTTATACTCCGTCGTCCGACAGCTATTCAACATTCCAAGATACCGGCTTGAAGACGTCTACGAAGAGATTGCGGGCAAAGAAAAAAAGGATTTGGAGCTTGATGAGATGAACAGTTACTGGGCGTCCGGAAAACCCGAAGACTTCCAGCAGCTCGTCGACTACTCGATATCCGACGTCGAAGCATGCATCACAATCGCAAACACTGTCATCGGACTCCACTACGAACTCTCACGCATCGTCGGACAGCCACTGGGCGAGAGCTCGAGGATGGGGTCTGGCATGCGCGTCGAATACTTTCTCATGCGCAAAGCATTCACGCAAAACATACTCGTCCCCAACAAGCCGGTTCAGGGCGTTGTGGGAGACCGTCTTGGAAACCCTGTTAAGGGCGCGTTCGTAGTCGATCCTGACAAGGGAATCCACGACAACATCCTCCTCTTCGACTTCAGAAGCCTGTACCCCTCAATCATCATAAGCCACAACGTCGACCCGGCGATGCTCGACTGCGACTGCTGCACGAAAGAGGAGGCGAACACTTCCCCAAACGGCCACAGGTTTTGCGCAAAACGAAAAGGATTCATTTCGACAGTCCTTCGTGAAATCATTGAAAAGAGGATTGAAATCAAGGGGAAGATGAAGAAGGAGGCGGACCCGCAGAAGAAGAAGATTTACGACGTCCAACAGCAGGCTCTCAAGATTCTGGCGAACTCCGCCTATGGATACTACGGGTTCGCGATGGCGCGCTGGTACAGTCGGGAGTGTGCGGCATCAATCACGGGCTGGGGGAGGAAATACATTCACGAAACAATCGAAGACGCGGAAAAAGCCGGATTCCAGGTCATATACGGCGACACGGACTCTGTGTACCTCAAATACCCGAAAGACATCCCGTTAAAGGAAATCGAGGAAAAAGCAATCACATTCATGAAGGATGTCAACAAAAAACTCCCGGAAGCAATGGAGTTGGAGTTCGAAGGCTCATACCCCCGCGGAGTGTTCATCACGAAAAAACGCTACGCCCTGATTGACGGGGAGGGCAAGCTGACTGTCAAGGGGCTTGAAACCCGCAGAAGGGATTGGGCGGAGATAGCCAAGAAAACGCAGGAGGATGTTTTGAACGCAATCCTCAAAGACAAGAACCCTGAAAAAGCCGCAAACATAGTCAAGGCGACTATCGAGCGCGTGAAATCCGGGAAAGTCCCCCTCGACGAGCTCGTAATCCACACTCAACTCACAAGAAAAATCGGCGATTACGTCGCGGAAGGACCGCATGTCGCGGCGGCGAAAAAAGCGATGAAGGAGGGAGGCCAGGATTTCGGGGATGGAAGCATGATATCCTACATCGTCACAAGCCGGCCTGGCAAAAAAATCGGCGACAAAGCCGAAATCATAGAGAACGTAAAGGAAGGCGAATATGACTCCGACTACTACATCAACAACCAGATACTGCCGGCGGTCATGCGAGTACTCGAAGCACTCGACTACAGTGAAGACGAACTAAAAGGAAAAGGAAAACAAATGAGTCTGGGAGACTGGTAAACTTATTTTTTCACTATCCCAACAAAGTTTTCCAAAATCCTGAGCCCCTTTTCAGCTGATTTTTCAGGATGGAATTGTGTGGCAAAGACATTATCTTTCACGACGACTGCCGGAAATTCTAGTCCATACTCGGTTTCCGCGACTACCACATCCTTGTTTTTGGGTTTGGGGTAGTAGCTGTGGACGAAGTAGAAGAAGTCCCCCTCACTGATTCCCTCAAGCAACGGGTTTTCTTTCGCAATCTTTAAGGTGTTCCAGCCCATCTGGGGGACCTTCATTTTCGTTGAATCAAATTTCTCGCACGAGCCTTTTAAGAGTCCGAGTCCCGCAACGCCAGGCGCTTCAGCGGATGATTCGAATATCACCTGGATTCCAAGGCAAACTCCAAGAAACGGTTTTCCGGAGTCGACGAATTCAAGTATCGCCGGCTTCATTGGAAATAATTTTTCCATCGCGCTTCCGAAGTTGCCGACTCCCGGAAGCACCAGGGCGTCCGCGTCTTTGAAATCTTTCGGGTTTGAAGAAAGAATTGTTTCGACCCCGATTTTTTTGAAGCCGTTCCCGATGCTTTGAACATTCCCGGCGCCGTAATCAATGCAGACTATCATCATCTTATCTCAAAGCCTTGATTATTTTCGCGAGCATTTCCGGATTTTTTTCCGCAATCGTGCCGGTCACAATCACGTCCGCCCCAGCATCCGCGACTTTCTTCGCGGACTCGACATCACGGATTCCGCCGCCTACAATCAACGGAATCCGAATCTTTTCCTTCACAGCCTTTATCATCTCAACAGGTATCGGCTTTTCCGCGCCGCTCCCGGCTTCAAGATACACGCAAGCCATCCCAAAGTATTTCGCGGTCAATGCGTATGCGACAGCCTTCTCAACATCGTCTGGCGCGATCCTGTCGACTTTCCCGACCTTTTCAACGGTAGTTGGCTCCTTGCTTGTGGAAACCACGATGTATCCCATGGGAATCGGTTCAACACCGAATTTCTCAAGATGCGGTGCCGCATTCATCTGCTCGCCCGTCAAAAACCTCGGGTCTTTAGAGTTCATGAGCATCATGAAAAACAGGAAGTCTGCCGCGGGCGACACTCCGCCAGCGGCATTCGGAAAGAGTATTACGGGGATGCTGCACGAGTCTTTTATCGCATTCACGCACTCGTCAGTTATCTCGGCCCCGGCTGTTGAGCCTCCAACCATTATCGCGGTTGAGCCTAAAATTTCGGCTTTTCCGGCCAATTCTCCGGAAGCAGCAGGCGTCTGCTTGTCGGGGTCGATGAGTGTGAAATGGAGCGTCCCCTTTTGTTGTATCCACTTTTCCAAGACGTTCATCAGACAAGATATAAGATAAGGGCGATTAAAAAACCTAGATTACCCCGGTTTCTTTCGCGACTTTCTCAGCACCGTTCCTGCTTAATCCAGAGCCTAAAATCGTGTACCTGTCGCGCATTCCATGGGCTTTCATCAAGGCTTCGAGAATCTTCTCATCAGTTATGCCCAGTTCTTTGGCCGTGGTAGGCGCACCGCACTTTTTCAGGGCGTCCCGCACCCCCCTCCAGTCGGCCTTGTGGAGATACGCCATCATGATTGTGCCGACACCGCATTGTTCCCCGTGCAACGCCGGCTTCTCGCAAATCAGGTCTAGAGTATGGCTGAACAAATGCTCGGATCCGGAACACGGTCTTGAGCTTCCCGCAATGCCTATCGCCACTCCAGAAGATATTAATGCTTCAACGAGCATGCTCACGTCATCCACTACTTTCCCCGCGTTTTCCATGACGATTTCCGCGCTCATGCCGGCGAGCGCCGCGGCATAGTCCCCGAAATATTCCCCAGTCTTCTCGTGTGCGAGCTTCCAGTCCAAGACTGCGGTATAATTGCTGATGGCGTCGGCCGCGCCTGATGCGAGAAGCCTTTTGGGCGATTTTGCTATGACGCGGGTGTCGCACAAAACTCCCGTAGGGGAATGGACGCGGACTGAAACGGGCTTGTCTTGTTTGAGTGAAACCTGTGGCGAGGCGATTCCGTCGTGGCTTGCGGACGTCGGCACTGAAATGAACGGTTTTTGGGTTTTGAATGCGACAAGCTTTCCAGTGTCAAGTATCCTGCCGCCGCCGACTCCGACCACGTAACCCAGTTTTTTTCTTGAAACTAACTTCTCGAAGTCAAAAACCTCTTCCGGACTGCTAAAACGGCTTAGTGTCGCATCAACTTCAAGCTCACTGCAAACAATGTCTCCCGCAACCTCCTTCGTTATCTCGTCGCAGATTACAAGCGGTTTTTTCGTGAAACCCAGCTCTGACACGAGAGCGTCTATCTCGTACAAGGCGTTTTCACCCACCAAAACTTTTCTTGGAAGCTCGATGTCTTTTATGGCCATCCTATACCCTGATTATTTGCGCGTGCTTGACGCCGGCAACATCAATTGTGTTTTCAACGCTTAAAACGCCTTTAACCACAAGCTCCCTAATAAGATTGTTGCCGAAGAAGTTTGTGCTCGAGACCTCTCCAATTCCCTTGATGATGGCGTCTATTCCGACAACCTCGCCCTTGAAAAACCGTTCGGTTATTTCGACGCTTAAATTTTCATGTTCAAGTTTTGCTCCAAGAACATCTTTGTCGCAGGCCGCCAGAATTGCTCCATCCGGGCTTTCATGAATCTTCATGTAGTACATGACCAAACACTGACGTTATTTTATCCTTCTAAGGGGCCACCATGCCCCGCAGGCGGTGCATTTTATTATCTTCTCGCCCTCAAGTTCCGTAAGCTGGGTGTCCGGCCTCTCGCACTCGTGGCACAAGACGTACTCCCTGGCGTAATCCCCAATCTTGTCCTCCAAAACCTTGTTTTTAAGATTCCTCTGTATGACCACCCGGTTGCCCTCAATTATTGCGGGCGCGGCAAGCTCCTTTGAGAGGAACGTGAGTATGTGCTGCGGGCTTCTGTCGAGGCTGTTGGCGATTTCAGTGAAATTGCGGATTATCGTGGTCTTGCCTTCTATCAGCGAGTCGACTTTCGGAAGTTCGAAACGCTTGTGGCTCTTCAAGTCTTCAGGCAGCGCCTTCCAAGCCCTATCCAGCAGTTTACCGTACTCGTAGTCCAATTTTAACCGGCTTTTCAATAGGTATTTCACCCATAAAAAGGGGTATTTTTCTATTAATACTCCCATATTTGATGTATGATGGAAGTAAAGATAGTATCACACACTCCTAATCCCGAGCAGTTGATTGCGTCAAGCGCGAGAATCTGCTACATGTCCGAGGCGAAGACTGCGGACGCCGACAAGACTCTTATCAGAAAACTTAGGGATATGGGCCACATGAGCCAGTTCGAGCACGCGGTCGCGACATTTGACGTATCCGGAGTCTCCCGGGCGCTCACACACCAGCTCGTCCGCCACAGGCTCGCATCCTACTCCCAGCAAAGCCAGCGGTATGTTGACGAGCAGGGCTTCAGTTATGTCATCCCGCCGAAAGTTGAGGGGCGTGCGAAGGAGGTTTTTGAGGAGGCGATGGAGGCTGCGAGAAAATCATATGAAAAGCTTAAGGAACTCGGGGTTCCGAAGGAGGATGCCCGATTCGTTCTGCCGAACGCGTGTGAAACAAGGATTCGGGTCACAATGAACTTCAGGGAACTCCGCCACTTCATAAAACTACGGGGCGAAGCGGGAGCCCAGTGGGAGATACGCGAGCTCGCTCAAATCATGCTCAAACAGTTAAAGGAGATTGCGCCAAACGCGTTTGACGATCTTTGAGGATTAAAATGGATTTGATGGAGAAATTATGCAGGGCATCAGGTGTTTCAGGATTTGAGGGGGGGGCGTCGTCTTTGATGATGGCGGAGCTGAAAAAATGTTGTGACACTGTGCTGGAAGACAATATCGGCAACATCATCGCGGTCAAGGGCTCTGGAAAGCCCGTGATAAAGCTTGCAGCCCACGTCGACGAAGTCGGCTTCGTAGTCAAGCACATAACCAAAGAGGGATACCTGTATTTCGTGAAGGTCGGCGGGATTGACGACAGGATTCTCCTAGACCAGCGTGTAATAGTCAAGGGGAGGGGGGATGTTGTAGGAATAATCGGCGCGAAACCGCCCCACATGCTTTCGGGTTCTGAGCGGAAGAAGGTGGTGAAACACGATGAAATGTTCATCGACATCGGCGCGAAAAACAAAAAGGACGCGGAAAAAAGAGTTTCAGTCGGCGACCCGATAGTTTTTGAGCCAAACTACGGCGTGCTCAACGGGAAAATATTTTATGGGAAGGCGGTGGACGACAGAATCGGATGCTACGCGCTCATAGAGATAATGAAGAAGATTCCGAAAAACCTCGGGTGCACGGTGTATGCCGTCGCGACAACGCAGGAGGAAGTCGGGTTGAAGGGGGCGAGGGTTGCGGCATACAGGATTAACCCGGACTTCGCGATAGCGGTCGACACAACGCTCGCCGGCGACATGCCTGGCGTCACTGAAAAAGAGTCTGACTTAAAAATCGGGAAGGGCCCCGCAATCACTATTCTTGAGGCGTCGGGGCGCGGAGTAATAAGCCACCCGAAACTAAGGAGCCTCATGGAGAAGACTGCGAAAGCCAAGAAGATTCCCGTCCAGATAGATGTTTTGGAGGGCGGGATGACGGATGCTGCGATAATCTACATGACCCGCGAAGGCATACCCTCGACAGTGGTTTCCATTCCTACCAGATACATTCACGGTTCAAGCGGAGTATTCCACATGGATGATGTCGAAAATTCCGTGAAACTGGTTTTGGAGACCATCAAGGCGCTCGCGAAAAAGAAGTAGATATGATGCGGTTAAGGCGGGAGCTTTCGGGGCTGAAGACTTACGCGGTCTTCGCCCTCTCACTATTTTTTTGCGGAATAATCCTGGGACTGCTATCCTACCCCCTGATTGAAGAAAGGGTCGGATACCTGATAGAACTTGCGTTCTCCGGAATACTTGTCGAGGAAGACGATTTCGCGACAATGCTAAACGTTTTCACGAGGAACCTGACTGCGACACTCATGCTCTTCCTCGCAGGAATTCTCATTCTCCCGACAATCGCAATCATGTTCACAAACGGATTCATCATAGGGCTTGTCGGAATGCACGCTAGGTCTGAGGGCGTCACGGCTCTTCGAATGTTTGGAGCGGTAATACCCCACGGGATTTTTGAGGTGCCCGCACTAGCCCTGTCAGCAGGACTCGGGCTAAAGCTCGGTGGCGAACTCGCAAACCCGGGCGGTGAAAAAAGGCTGGGCAAATTCATTGAAAACGTCAGGACTCTAAGCGCAGTCTACATTCTTGTGGTAATGCCCCTACTCCTCATTGCAGCAGTCGTTGAAGTCCTCGTGTCAAAAAACCTGGTGTAAAACATTTTTCCCACGCTCTCGCGAAAACACTTTTTAAACAGGCGGGAAAGTCTTTTGACAGGTGATAAACTGATGTTATACAAGTTCGAGCAGAAGAAGGAGACTGAAACTGTTGAAGCAAGGCCTTTGGACGACTGGGACACAAAATACGCTTACAGGAGGCTTGGGTTCATACCCAGCTGGAATTAAGGCCGGTTCAGTAGCCGCTGGGCTCATGGGATCAGTATCCGGCGAGTTCAAGCCTGCGGGGGAGTTCAAGCCCGTCGACTTCGACGTGGGTGACGAGTATCAGCTGTCCCGCAAGCGCAAGCCGGTTTAATGATTCCCCCAGAAGGCGTCTGTGCTGCTCGTCAAGGCTTCCGAAAGGCTCGTCAAGAATCAGAAGCCTCGTGGGGCTCATGAGGTCGATTAGGGCGAGCCTCAAAGCGAGCGCAATCTGCGCCTTCTCCCCGCCCGACAGCTGCTGGAGGCTTATCATGCCTGAAGTGGTCTTCAGTTCGAGACTGTAGTCCTGGTTGAACTTTATCTGCCGGTACTTCGGATTCTGGTTGAACCGCTTGAAGTATTGCGTGAGGTAAACGCTGAGTTGCGCGAGAAACCGGTCTCTTAAGTATTTGACGAGCCCGTGGTCGCGGTGGAATACTTTACGCGCCCGCTTCAGCAAGTCAAGTTCTTGCGAGACGTCCCCGTGTTTTCCCCAAAGTTCGGTGTAATGCTTTTGCTTTTCCAAAACGTTTCGCAAGGAATCCTCAATAGTCTTCAACTCCAGCCCGCTGTTTTCGATTTTGCTCAAAACCTTAAAACGTCTTGCAGACAATTCTTCGACAATATCCCTTAAGCCCTTTAATTTTGCTTCATCAACTGGAATCCCCGTTATTTGAGACGAAAGCTCGGCATTCTCCCTGTCGACAGAGTTCTTTCTCTCACTCACCCTTGAAAGTTTTTCGCCAAGCGTTTGGAGTTCGGCGACGTCTCTGAGAAGCATTTCAAGCCGGGTCTTCTTGGACTCGACGTCCCTAAGCCGCCCCCTCAAGTCCTCGCCTTCATCGATTCTGAATCCGTTTGAACTTATTTTTGAAAGGCATTCCCTCAATTCACCCTCAACTTTCTCCCGGCTTTTCTTAACTTCGGAAACCTGCTCTTCCAGTTGCCTGGCTTCAGCCTCAAACTCCACATACCTTTTCAGCTTGCCGGAATACTCGTCCAACCACCCCCTCAACTCATTAAGTTTTTCCGAAGCGCTTGAACTCGCATTCTTCAAATCCTCCTCCTCCAAAATCAGCCTCTTGCGCTCGTGAAAAACGTGTTCTGAAGTAAGAGTTTGCCCGCACCGCGGGCACTTCGAGTCTACAGCCAACCCTTCAAGGGATTTTTTGGAAGCCAAAACCCTGTTCAAAAGGGTTCTGGCGGTCGTCTGCTCCTCCTCCAGTTTTTTCACCTGCTCCTGCAAGTCTATAAAACGCTTTTCAACCTCCTGCCTCATCCTGCCTTTTTGCCCAAGTTCCTCAAGCCTTTTCATTTTTGCGTCGACGTCGCCGAAGTCTTTAACCCTCTCCCCGAGGTTTTTCGCCTCGTCAATCCAGCGTACGGCGTTTCTCAAAAGCTCAAGATTCGAGACTTCCTTTTCCAAAACGCTTATTTCGCCGCGTTTCCCTTCAAGCACGGAAATCTTTTCCGAAATATTCTTCGCCTCCACCTCAAGCCTTGCCGACTCAAGCTGGAGTTTTCCAAACCTCTCCTTTAACCGGCCAATCCTCTCAAAATCCTTTTCAAGCCTGTTCATCTCGGATTTTCTCGCCGCCAACTCCGCCTCAAGATTTTGCGACTCCCGCGAAAGATTAGACGAATTCTCCAGGACGCGCCCCCTTTTTTCTTCAAGCCCGTCGACTTCGAGCATGTACTTTTCCCACGCGTTTTCCGGATGCCGCTTCAACTCGTCATTTAAAACATTCAGTTCCCCCTCAAGCTCCTTCACCTCGTCTCCGGCCGAAAGCCACACTCTCTCCAACTGGTCGAGCCCGAAAAGCCTGTCCAACTCCGTCTTCCCCTCTCGTCCGGAAAGCCTCTCGAGTATGAGCGTCAACTCCCCCTGCCTCACGTATAACAGTTTCTCCAAAACGTCCTCGTCCAAAATGTTTTGAAGTTGAGCGTACATGCTTGAGGGATTGTCCGCAATAAAAACATCGTCTCGAAGCAGGCTCGCCTTCGACGACTTGTCCACATACATCTGTTTGGAGGCGCGATACCTGTGGCCGTCGAACGTGAAAGACAGCGTGCATTCCGCCTCACGCTCCCCGTTTTGCACGTAAAAAGAATAGTTTCTCCCCGTTTTCGCGAACATGAACCGCAGGGCCTCGAGAATGCTGGATTTCCCGGTTCCATTTCTCCCGGAAATCTCAAGACCACTGGACAAGTCGACGTCCAGGCTTGAATGAACCCCCCAATTGCGAAGACTAAGCGACTCCAACCTCATAGCCTCTAGATATTGGATTCGGGACTTAAATGCCCCTTTTAATACTTTTAATGTTTTTAATGGATGGTGGAGATGAAAGCCGTGGTACGGGATGTTTCAAAACATTTTGAAGGCCATAATGTCCGGGATTTATTTGAAAAAATCAGTTCAAGGCCATACAGCATCCTCCTTGAATCTGGCGCAGGCCCAAAAAAAATCTCCCGCTATTCAATCATGTCGTGCAATCCCGGCGTCATAGTCAGAAGTCTTGGAGAAAAAATAGAGGTCGTCCAAGACGGTTCAGTCAAAAAGTTTAATGGCGACCCACTGGAATTTTTGGACGAAAAACTCGGAGAAACTAAAACAAACTACACTGGAGATATTCCATTCATTGGCGGTGCGGTCGGCTACTTCTCCTACGACCTCTGCTGGCTCACGGAAGGAGTCAAGACAACCGGAAAGGACGAGTTCGGCATGTGGGATATGGAGTTCGGTTTCTACGACAAAGCACTCGTATTCGACCACCATGAAGACAAGAAATATATTGTCTCAACTTCCGGCGAAAAAGAGGAGAAAGAATTCTTAACTCTTTTCGACAAAGAACCCGCTTCTTCAGACGAATCAGATGATGTCAGGGCGGAAGATTTAAACTCAAACTTTTCCAAAGACGAATACTTCAAGGCCGTCGAAAAAGTCAGGAACTGCATCCGGGAGGGCGACATCTACCAGGCTAATCTGTCGCAGCAGTTCACTGCCAAAACCAATGCGGACTCGTGGACTATCTACAAAAAGCTTTATCAGGCAAGCCCCGCTCCATTTTCAGCGTACCTCAACTTCGGCGGCGTGAAAATAATCTCGTCATCCCCCGAAAGGTTTTTGAAAATACGGGGCGGTATTGTCGAAACACGCCCCATCAAGGGTACAAGACCGCGCGGGAAAACAAGATTGGAGGACGAGAAGCTGAAAAAACAGCTTGCTGAATCCGGGAAAGACAGGGCGGAACACTTGATGATAGTCGACTTGGAGCGCAACGACTTGGGTAAAGTCTGCGAGTACGGGAGCGTCAAGGTCGCCGAGCTTGAGGCGATAGAATCGTATGCGGACGTCCACCACATGGTTTCAACAATCCGGGGGAAAATAAGGCGTGACAAATCAATCGTCGACTGCATTCGCGCATGCTTTCCCGGAGGCTCAATCACGGGCGCTCCAAAACACCGTTCGATGGAGGTGATAGACGAAATCGAGCCCGCCAAAAGGGGAGTCTATACCGGCGCCCTCGGATACATAGGATTTAATGAAACATGCGACCTAAATATTGTTATACGCACGATGATTTTAAAAGACGGGAAAATCCGTTTCAACGTCGGCGGGGGCGTAGTCTACGACTCGACGCCGGCGGGGGAATACGAGGAGACTTTTGACAAGGCGCGTGGAATCCTGAAATCGATTGGCTTGGAGGGGCGATGGAGGAGAAAATAATATTGAACGGAAGGTTGGTCGAAGAAAAAGACGCAGTAATCCCGGTCAAAGACTACGGCGTCCTCTACGGATTCCAACTGTTCGAGACCATGCGCGCCTACAGCGGAAAAATCCCGGATTTCGAAAGACACATGACGCGCCTTCGCCAAAGCGCGAAAAAGATTGGAATGGACATCCCCCCGACAAACCATGAAATCGAATCTCAAATCTCAAAACTACTCAAATCCAACAGTCTATCCAACGCATACGTCAGGTTTGCAATAACGTTCGGCGACGGCGGGGAACGGTTCGCGTTCAAGAAATGCACGCCAAACACGTTCATATTCTGCAAGAGCCTTCCCGAAAACCTCGATGAAATCCAGGAAAAAGGCGTTTCAGCGTCGGTTACGAAAGATTTCGCGAGAAACCCGAAGTCGATAACATCAAAAATCAAGTCCGGAAACTATCTCGAAAATATTTTGGCGAAAAAACAGGCGAAAGACGCCGGATTCTTCGACACAATACTTTTGGACGCGGACGGAAACATCGCGGAATTCTCAACAGCAAACATATTCATAGTCCAAGACGGCATTCTCAAGACCCCGACGCTTCAAGCAATACTTCCCGGAATAACCCGCGAAACAGTACTGGATATCGCTGCAAAAACAGGCCTGAAATATTCGGAAGCCGACATCTCCCTCAACGACTTGAACAAATCCACGGAAGTCTTCCTCACAAACACGACGCTTGAGATAGTGCCTGTCGTAAAAATTGACGACAAAAAAGTCGGTTTAGGAGTGCCGGGCGACATTACAAAACGATTGCAGGCTGAATACAAAAAAAAGTTTAGGTTGGGTGATGGAGTATTTTGACGTGGTAGACGAGGACGACAAAGTAGTCGGAAAAGCTTCAAGGATGGAATGCCACAACAATCCGGACTTGATACACCGGAGCGTCCAATTTTTCATATTCGACAAAGACGGGCGGATTTTCGTGAACAAGCGCTCGTCCACTAAAGAATTCTTCAAAAGCCAACACTCGATTGTGTTCGGAGGGCATGTGCCGGCAGGTGAAACATACGGTGAGGCGGTGGTTCGGGAGGCTTTCGAGGAGGCTGGAGTCGCGTCCAAACCTTTCTACATGGGTTATTTCAAAAAAAGGATTCCGCAGGAAAAAGAAAACGTGAAAGTCTACGGGTTCATCACCGACAAAGACCTGACTCTTCTTGAAGACGAAATCCATTCC
>DSAL01000043.1 GCA_011380095.1 Candidatus Altarchaeales archaeon | reverse complement strand
CTGTTCTTGGAATACAAGACAGGCCGAAAAACAAGGGAGGATAGAGTAAAAATGAGGATTGAGATACTGGGGACTGGCTGTCCGAAATGCAAAAAGCTTGAAGAGAACGCTGTAAAAGCTGTTGAAGAACTCGAACACGTTGAAGTCGTCAAGGTGGAGGACATGGACAAGATACTCTCTTATGGAGTAATGATGACTCCCGCATTAGCCATAGACGGGAAGGTCGTGTCTTCGGGAAAAGTGGCGGATGTCGAAGAAATCGAGAAGTTGATTGAAAGGGCTAAAAAGTGGGGGAGAGGACGAAACTAATCGGGCTTGTGTTGTTTTTCATCGGGATATACTTCATGCCGGTTGGAAGTGAAGTCTTCCGGCAGGCAATCCAAAACGGAGTATACCTTCTCAACGACTACGCCCGAAAGCACGTCCTCACCTGCCTTGTCCCCGCATTCTTCATAGCAGGCGGAATCGCAGTATTCATCAAAAAAGACCATGTCCTAAAATATTTGGGCGGCAAAGCCAACAAAGCCCTCGCCTACGCAATAGCATCCGTATCCGGGGCGATACTCGCAGTATGCTCATGCACCATACTCCCGCTTTTCGCAGGCATATACAAACGCGGGGCGGGGCTGGGACCTGCCGTAACATTCCTGTTTTCGGGGCCCGCGATAAACATCGCCGCCATCTTTCTCACATGGAACGTGCTTGGAGTTAAGATTGGTTTGGCGCGGGCGATAGCCGCAATAGTATTGGCGGTAATCACGGGACTGTCGATGGAACTTGTGTTTCGGGAAAAACACAGGGAACAGGAACTGGTGGTTGGTAATGGCGGCTTCGAACTGTCTAAACCAGTCATGACATTATTCTTCGGCAGCATGATAGCAGTACTCATCATAAATGGACTACAGATAAACACAACAATAAAATACACGCTAATGGTTACATTCGCATTTGTGACGATGACCACGGTGTCAGTTAAATTTAAAAAAGACGAGAGAAACGAGTGGATTGGTGAAGTCTGGAGCTTCACAAAACTATTGACGCCATACCTCTTCGCCGGCGTGTTCATAGCTGGATTCATCGACCCTTACCTGCCACGCGAGCTGGTTGAAAGACTTGTCGGACAAAACAATTTGATGGGAAACGTGACGGCCGCGGTATTCGGAGCCTTCATGTATTTTTCCACACTCACAGAAATACCAATACTACAAACACTCATATCAAAAGGCATGCACCAAGGCCCGGCATTAGCGCTACTTCTCGCAGGACCATCCCTTAGCCTGCCCAACATGCTCGTCATAAAATCAGTGTTGGGAACCAAAAAAACAACAGTGTATGTAACATTTGTACTGATCTACGCAACACTCGCTGGACTCATATTCGGATTTTTCAGATGAATTTCATGCTGAAGTCTATTGCCGGCGCCATAGTCAATGCGCTCGTTGATATGATGTCGACACCAGTCTTGGAATATTCACGTATAGTTTCAAGAGTTATTCCGCCGGACGCTTCAATCACAACATTCTCTCTCACGCCATCTTTTTCCAACGCCTTTATCGTTTTTACAATTTGTGCCGGCGTCATGTTGTCGAGCATAACAACGTCCGCACCAGCCTTCGACGCCTCAAGCGCCATCTCTGTTGTCGCGGCCTCCACCTCAATCTTGTGGTAGGGGTCGCATTTTGCAGACTTGACCGCACCCCCTATACTCTTAAACAATGTGAGGTGGTTGTCTTTTATCAGCACCATATCGTCCAAACCCATCCGGTGTGAGATTCCCCCGCCGGCTTCAACCGCTTTTTTCTCGAAATACCGGAGTAGTGGGTGTGTCTTTCTCGTCGCCGCAACCTTGACATTACCTGCGTTTTTGACATACCTGGATGTTGTCGTCGAGATTCCGCTCATTATCGAGAGCAGATTGAGCGCCGTGCGCTCTACAAGCAGTATGTCGTGTGAAGAACCAGTAATGTTGAATAGTATAGTATTTTTCTTTATGCTGTCGCCGTCTTTGACGAGATTTTTGTATTTCACACCATACATTTCGAAAAGGAGCGACACCTCTTCTACTCCAGATAATATGCACTCCTGCTTGGCTTTGACTTCCGCCTTAACCGTGTTTTGAGGCGTGTATTTTAAGGTTAAGTCGCCCCGCCCGACGTCTTCGGCTATCATCTGGGCGAGTTTGCGTTTTAGACTGTGCTCGTCCATGGCAGAAATTAATTCACGTGACCTATAATTTTCTGACTGACGGCGCTTTTTCAACAAGAATTATGTCCCCAACCTCGACCACCTCGTCGTAGCTTATGGAGTCTTCAGTCAGGATTTTCCTGACTTCTTCTGTTGGAACGTTCGCGCCCTTAAAGCTTCTAAGGCTCAGGCGCATTACCTCCCCCTCCTCAACATTTAGGATAACGTCTTCTACCCGTCCAACCTGCTGGCCTTTGGTCGTGAAAATCTCCATTCCGTAAAGTTCTGACAATCTTTTACTCATCACAATACACCCCCAAAACGTGGTGAACTTATTAGTTATGTGCAAGCCAGGTTATTAATAAAACCAGTTTAAAACATGGGGGAGGGGGGTCAGTTCGAGTATTAATTGCGGTCGCCAGTCTGTCTTAGAAGGGTTATTTGACGTGTTGGTCATGTTATGACGTATTAGTTTTTGACGTGATATTTGACTGTATTTAGATTTTTTGTTTGCGCGATTGGAAGCGTGAATCACGGACTACATGCTCAGCCTTCACCGATTGTTTTTATTTAGGTGTTTATATGAATGTATTAGGAGATGAACGGTTTTGAAATTGACTTTATTAGCGTGCTTATAGGTTTCGTCATTCTTTTTGTCATACTAGTCGCCTCCCGCGCTGTAAAGATAATACGGCCTTATGAGAAGGGGGTTGTCGAACGGTTTGGACGATACAATCGGGTGTTGGATTCCGGACTCAATTTCATAATACCAGTCATTGAAAACGCGTTCAGGGTCGACATGCGCGAGGCCATGATTGATGTTCCGTCACAAGAAGTCATTACTGTAGACAATGTTTCGATACAGGTTGACGCAATAGTTTATTTCAAAGTCGTGGACCCATTCAAGGTTATGTATAATGTCGCAATGTTTGAGGATGCCGTCAGCAATCTTGCCCAGACGACGCTTCGTGACGTTGTCGGCAGGCTGAAGCTTGACAGGGTTTTCGGCGCGAGAGAGAAGATAAATTTGGAGTTGCGGAAGTCGCTTGACGACGTCACCGGCAGGTGGGGGGTTCGCGTTACTCGAGTTGAGCTTCAGGACGTCATACCTCCAAAAGATATTGTTGACGCGATGAGCCAGCAGATGAAGGCTGAGAGGACCAAGCGTGCGAGCGTCTTGGAGGCGGAGGGTTTCAGGCAGGCCGAGGTTTTGAAGGCGCGGGGGAGGCGGGACGCACAGGTTTTGGATGCGGAGGGGCAGTCGAAGGCTATAAAGATGGTTGCCGACGCCGAACGCGAGCAGAAGGCTGTTGTCGCGGAAGGAGAGGCCAAGGCGATTGAACGTGTTTTCGGTGCGATACATGAGGGAAAGCCGACTAAAGACTTGATTGCCTTAAAGTATTTGGAGGCTCTTGAGAAGATGGCTCAGGGTAATGCCACCAAGATTTTCATGCCTTTTGAGACTTCCGGCATATTGAGCAGCGCCGCTATTTTGGGTGAAATGTTTAATGAGTCTAAGAATACGGGGGGTAAACTGCTTAAAGAAGCCGTAATGAAGGAGGAACGGAAGATTGGCGGATCGAAACCCTCCAAAAAGAAATAGAAAAACAAAAAAAATATTTAGGCACTACAGTCTTCTTTGTTTTTTGCTATTCCTTGTCTTCAACAAGCTTTATGGCCTCGACAGGACATGCTGAAACACAGGAGCCGCAGCCTATGCAGGCTTTCGGGTTTTTTACAATCGATTTCATGCCTTTGCCCGCAACATCCTTCATTTCAAATACCGTCGGGCTTGCAGGGCATACTGCGACGCACGCGCCGCATCCAACACACTTTTCTTCGTCAACTACCGGACGCATCCTAATATCACCAGTATTCCATTAATATTGAAGACGTGTTAAAAAACCTATCGGAAACCCCCTGTTTTAAGAACCTTGACTCCCAAATCATTCGCATTTTTTGGAAGCCATAACCCCTCAATTTCTTTTGCAGTATCAAGAAGCTGTTTGTCATCGCTTATGCGGTATTTCGTATCCCGCGCCTTTATAACTTCTAAAAGCCTTGAAACATCGATTCTCGTGTCAACACACCCGTCCCGCTCAAGCATTACCGCCTGTACTGGAAGACCCATGGAGGCTACGGCCTCGCTGCCCTCCTTAATCTCCATAAGGCATCCGACTCCGGCTATGGCCTTGGGCCTGTATTTCTTGACCATACGGTATATGAGGGTTGAGCCGGGGGCTATGAAAAAACCACATCCGAGGGTATTTGCGAAATCGCGTATACGGTATATGCCACACCTCCCGCACGAAACACACTTCAATCCATCTGGAGTAAGTGGTGCTGGGCATTCCGGATGCCTCAAGCATTGCGGGAGGAATATCATCCTGTCCTTGTATTCTGTCGCACAGTATGCCGGCTTGTAGGTTCTATTCCTGATTTCAACTACCATGTTGGGTAGAAACCCTTCTTCGATGCCGAAAAACCAGAGTAAGTGTTTAAGCGGGGATTCCACGAGGCCGACGAGAAGAAGCGTCACTTTTGGAACAACAACCCCCCCTGTTTTTATGAAAATTATTATTGGAATTAGTGATAGTAGTATGCTTGCCGTAAGCACTCCAAAACCTAAAAGAGTTAAAACTCCAAGCGCTCCCAAAACATGGTATAGTCCGATTCCGAATACTGCCATTGCAAGTTTTAATACACTATACGGGTATAAAAAAGTAGGAGATTATTGAGGGGGTAGCAGCATACATGGTAGAGTGATGGTGGTTAATAGTCAATTCCCCTGCGGACTCTCGCGCCCTTCTGGAATGGGTGTTTTACCTCAAGCATCTCCGTCACATAGTCGGCGGCATCTATGAACTCTTTCGGAGCGTTCCTGCCCGTTAAAACCACTTCAGTCCCCCTGCTTTTCTCGGACAGCACATCCAAAACCTGTTTTGCCGTGACAAAATTTTTTTTCACCACATTATTAATCTCATCCAGGATGACAAGGTCATATTTGCCGCATGACAATGCCTTTCCCGCCTCCTCCAAACCTTCTTTAGCGCGGTCTTTTTCAGCCTTTCTAGTCATGAAACAGTCCCTGCAGTTGCCACAGTCTATTTTTCCAGCCTTCATTTGTTTGGAGTAGGGGCATTTTTTCCCAAATTGTCTGATTTTGAGGTTTGGAAGTTTGCTTGCAAGGCCGAGTTCTCCGAGATGGCTTCCCCCCTTCAGGAATTCTATTATGTATACGTTGAATCCGTGGCCAAGCGAGCGCAAAGCAAGTCCGAGCGCAACGGTAGTCTTTCCTTTTCCATTGCCGGTGTAAACGTGAATCAAACCTTCTTCTTCCATCTTTTAACGGATTACTATACGCTACAGGCACTGAAACCGCAGGACGCGCAAGTCATGCATCCCTCATTGAATGAGAGTTCGCTTCCGCATTCGGGGCATTTTGACTCTCCCCCACCCCTCAGTTTCTTTTCCGTCTTTTTAACGGATTCTATATTCAAGACTTGGCCGCTCCTGCTGCCATCACGATAAATTGTAACTCCCTTGCATCCGGTCTTGTAGGCGAGCATGTAGACTTCCTCAACATCTCTTGTCGTGGTGTCGTGGGGGAAGTTGACGGTCTTTGAAACAGCGTTGTCGACGTGTTTTTGGAATGCCGCCTGCATTTTAACGTGCCATTCCGGGGTTATGTCGTGCGCTGTAACAAAAACATCCTGAACTTCTTTGGGTATTTCAGGTATTCTGTGGACGGTTCCGCGTTTTGCAATCTTTCGCATCAAATCTTCGCTATAGAACCCGCGTTTTTTCGAAACCTCGAGGAAAAGAGGGTTGACTTCAACCATTTCAGTCTCGTCCAGAATGTTTCTTATGAAGGAGACTGCAAACAAAGGTTCTATCCCCCCGGAAGCGTTCGATATTATGCTTATCGTCCCGGTCGGGGCGATTGTTGTTGTAGTCGCATTCCTTAACCTGATGTTTTTCCTAGCAAATACGCTTTTTTCAAAGTTCGGGAAAACTCCGCGGGCGTCGGCGAGTTTTCTTGAAGCGTTCTTGCTCTCGTCATCAATGAATTTCATTACTTTCTCCCCGAGGTCTATAGCCTTCTCGCTGTTGTAGGGTATTTCAAGCTTTATCAGCATGTCTGCCCACCCCATCACTCCAAGGCCTATTTTCCGGTTTCCGCGAACCATTTCAGTGATTTTCTCGAGTGGAAACCTGCTCATGTCGATTACATTGTCGAGAAAGTGGACTGCCGCATGGACTGTTTCCTTCAAAAGATTGTAGTCTACTTTTCCGTCCGACACCATTCTTCCAAGATTGATTGAACCAAGATTACAGGCTTCGTAGGGTAGTAGTGGCTGTTCCCCGCAGGGGTTTGTCGACTCTATCATGCCGATTTCAGGTGTTGGGTTGTCGCGGTTCAACCGGTCCAAAAATATTATGCCGGGCTCCCCGTTCTTCCATGCCATCGTGACAATAAGGTCGAAGACGTTTCGCGCCTCAAGCTGTCCGTAAACGCTTCCGTCATGCGGATTGATGAGGTTGTATTCACGGTCTTCCTCAACAGCCTTCATGAATTCTTCGGTGACTCCGACACTGATGTTGAAGTTGTTTAAAACGTCTTCACGCTCTTTGGCGGTTATGAAATCCATGATGTCTGGATGGTCTACGCGAAGTATCGCCATGTTCGCGCCGCGTCTCGTTCCGCCTTGTTTTATAACTTCTGTCGCCGCGTTGAACACGTTCATGAACGAGAGCGGTCCGCTTGCCACGCCGCTTGTTGTTTTCACGTGGTCGCCTTTGGGGCGGAGTTTTGAGAAGCTGAATCCTGTTCCCCCGCCGCTTTTGTGTATGAGGGCGGTGTTTTTGATTGCGTCGAAAATGCTTTCCATGCTGTCTTCGACCGGGAGGACGAAGCATGCGCTAAGCTGCTGGAGGTCTCGGCCGGCGTTCATGAGTGTCGGCGAGTTCGGCATGAAGTTTAGGTTCGCCATTATGTCGTAAAAACTTTTTTTTGTTTTGTTAACGTCCGGTTTCGGGTAGTTCAGGTCTGCTTGCGCTATGTTTTCCGCGACCCGTTCGAACAGTTGTTTTGGCGTTTCAACTACTTTTCCCTCCTCGTCTTTTTTCAGGTATCGCCTCTCCAAAACCTTTACCGCGTTTATTGTTAGCTTCAAGTCGTCTTCCACCCCCATTCTGGATTTCGCCTCGCGGACTTCTCTTCTTTTTTCACGGTAGAGGATGTATGCTTTGGCGACGTCGGCATGGGCGTTGGAAATCAGGATTTCTTCAACAATGTCTTGAATTTGTTCTATGTCGACGGTTTCTTTTTCGTGTCGTCTTATTATTTCTTCAACGACTTTTGTGGAAAGCTCGTTTGCAATCTCGCCGTCTTCCCCACGTACAGCCTCGATTGCCTTGTGTATTGCTTGCCTGATTTTTTCAGAATTGAATTCGACTATTCGGCCGTCTCTTTTCTTTACTTTTTCAACCACTTCCAAGCCACCCCTGATTCTATCCGGCAGAATTCGGGGTAACAAATTAGTGTTTCATCTATAATAACCTGCCAGAATTTTTTGGGGAATCCGGTCAGCATACAAACCCCCCGACATAGTGTAGTGCCTAAAAATATATTGTAGTGCCTAATAAAATACATCTTATTCCTCTAATTCTTCAACGCGTTTTACTTCCGGCACCGCCCGCTTTATCGCCTGTTCTATCCCAATCTTGAGCGTCATCCGGCTCATCGGGCATCCGTGGCACGCGCCCCGAAGCTTTACCTTGACTACGCCATCCTCGACACCCACCAATTCAACATCTCCGCCGTCCATCTGAAGCATCGGCCTGACCTTCTCTATCACTTCCCTAACCTTGTCCTCCATCATCTTTTGTTCCTCCTTTGAAAAGCAGCGTTTAGATCCTATATCTTACTCAGTATTAGCGGAAGCGTCAAAGTTGCATCACCATACACTGTCACGGTGTTGCCGACTTCCCGGATTTTCCCCCAGCTTTTCGCCTCCTTAGGTCGGGCGCCGGACAGCGAGCCGTCGTATTCAAGCGCTGTTGTAAGGTATATCGCATAGTCGAGGCCGCCACGCAGAAGCGTTGAGCCTATCAGATGGTGTTTGCTCACGCCACCTCCAATAACAACCCCCCCTAGCTTTTCCGCGCCCATCGTGAAATCATGAAGCCGCTTCAAGTCTCCGGCAGAGTCGATTGTGAACTCCTTGTGATCCTGCTTGAAGAAGAATAACTGCAGTCCGATGGCGGAGTCGACAAGGGACGGGCAGAATACGGGCACGTTCTTGTCCAAGCAGGTTTTGATGAACATGTCCTTGTTGTTGAGAACCTTCGCAGTCTCTTCTATGAATTCTGAAGGAGTGTAATCCTGTTTTACTCCGTTTAGCTTCTCGAGAACGGGCTTAATCTTCTCCTCCAAAAGCTCGTACCTGTCGTTTGGAACCATGATATTCCCAAGCCTGTTCACACTCTCCCTGTGAAGTTCCTCATCATCCACGTCAAAGTCGCCGAGCAGATAAGGCTTGTACGCCCGTATTATATCATGGTCTATGCTTCCGCCCGTCGTGACAACACAGTCGACGACGCCCTGCTCTACAAGCCCCCTGAAAAGCCCGCGAAGCCCGGACGCCATAAGATTCGCGGTGAAGGAAAGCATAATCCTGCATTCCTCGTCCTCCCGCATTGTTTTTAGAAGCTCTATCGCCTGCCCTACATGACTTGATTGAAAACCGACGCCCAGCATTTCTTGAACTCCGACTCCAGCCAGATTTGAAATATCCAAGTCCCCGACTTTTCGAATCCCCGCCTCATCCATCTTTAATAGCCTCCACCCCTCATAATACTCCAACTAATTCCCTATCTTAACACTCCCGCTAACCTGCCTTAAAACGCTTATGGCCGACAGCACTGCAAGATAAGACGTCTTCGGATTTTCGGGCGATGGAACATTCTCGGCAACGGTCTTTATCACGCCGAATCTGCCTTTCGCCACAATCTCGTGGACATTACGCTCGGAATTCGGGTCCACGATAATCGTCACCTTCACGTCGCATCCAGTGGAAAGCGCGACAATAGCCGCGACATTAATGTTTTGCGGAAAACTCTTCGCAGCATCCACCCCTCCTCCCTCAAAAACAACAGTCGGTTTGTCAAACAATTTGACGTCAATACCCTGGTCTTCAAGATACTTGACTCCAGCCAGCGCGCCCGGAGGCTTTGTCGTAGTCAAAGAAACCTCTTCAACACCCAAAACACTCGCAGCCTTAAGGCCGTCAACACCCAGGATGGCGCCGGACGGCAGGTAAACATGAGAACCCGCCCTCCTACACGCATCTTCAACAGCATCCCTTAAACCACGATCCATTAGGGCTCCAACGCTCATCACTAACACGTCTTTACCTGCATTCAAAACCTCTGCCGCATGGTCGAAGACCGCCTGTTGGCTGGCCGCTTCAATAACAAAATCGCATGAATCCAATAGTTGGCTGAAATCGCTTGCGACATTAGGCTTAGACTCCAACAACTTTGACAATCTGCTCGAAGCCGCCCCGTTTATGTCATAAACGACCTTCAAATCCCCCAAAATCCCCCCTCCATCAAATGATTTAGCGATAGTGGACCCCATCGCCCCGCACCCTAAAAGCCCGAAACGAATCCTTCTATCCACCTTTCACACCCTCCTCTGGAAACATTTATCCATACCTCCCGTTCACGCCAAAAACAAATTAATACTCGAACTGACCCCCCTCACCCATATCCGCGTTCTGCAGTACTGTCTCCCACCACAACGCTTGAATCCTTGCTCAAACCCCTGAAGACAGAACCATACTTTTCCCTCAACTGCTGTTCAATAGACGTAGAATCCTTTAAAGCCCTCTCAACATGCCTTTTTTCAATCAAACCCGCCCCTTCAACAACAGCCATGTCTCCTGCAAGCCTTACAACACCCCCAAGATCACGGAGTCTGAGCGTTAGCGCCTCCCTCTCCTCGTCAATAACCCTAGCGCGCTTGGACGCCTCATCGATAACAGCCAATATCGCGTCAACTCTTGCGTGCGGTATCCTCCCGTCCAGTATAATCTCCTGCGCGACAAAACGCACTAGACTATCCCTGTTTTCAGGCGTATCCTTCATGGTGGAGTCCAAAAGAATCTCATATCCCCCGCCGTTTATGCGTGACCTAAGCGGGCTTAATATCCCGCTTAAATTCGCGATATTGCACGCCCCCACAAAAAGAAAGTCGCAGGGAACCGCTTCAACGCGGACTGCCGAACCTGAAGAATGCGGGTTTCTGCCGGTTATCGGAAACTTCTTCTCCTGCATCGCAGTCAGGATGTATGATTGGAGGCTTCCAAGCTGCGGCAACTCGTCCACAAACAAGATTCCTTCATGAGCCAGATGAACGGCACCCGGCACCACGCGAAGGTATGATGGAGTCCCAATCTCCGGATGGCTGCCGTACGGGTCATGCCTGACGTCGCCCAAAAGCTCGGTCTCGCTCGCTCCCGTCGCCTGGACAAAATTGTTTCTTCCCGCGGGAATCAAAACACGCCTGGCCCTCTCACTTCTCGCCTTCGCCAGCTTTTCAAGACATGACTTGTCTAATACACGAATCCTGCCTCCCTCTCGCCTGTAGACTAAAGGCTCTTCAACACCCTCCTCATTAACTCGTGTGGTGTAAACTTCAGACTCCAACTGGAGCGGTCCAAGCTCGAAAACGTCGCTAAAAACCCTGTTGTAGTGGCTTGAAGTTTGAGATTCAAGCAAGTGCTTGATTTTCGCGCCACCACACTTGTTGCAAACCAAGTCTTTAGGACTTCCCATCCCCCCGCAGTGGCCGCACCTGAATCCAAGCCTCTCGGAAATTAATGAAGGAACCTCAACCGGGTCGACCAGCATCCCAGGCTTATCGTTTGAAGACTCGCCTGCCGATTCCCCCGAAACAATTTCAATCAGCGGGTTTTGAGGGTTTTCATCGTTATGATACACTACTACCTGTTGTTTCGGCTTTGGAAGGCACTCTGACATGGCCTTGGCAATCATGCTTTTCCCGGTTCCGGGAGCGCCGACCAGCAGAACATGCCTTGACTGCCGGACGGCAATCTTAACCTTCTCAACGGCGCTGGACTGTCCGATAACTCTCCCCAAAGCTTCTTTCGGGACTTGAACCTCCACCGTAGACTCAATACTGTCAGTTAACATTCCCGATTACCTTAATGAAAGATAAAGGTAAAAACAAAGGTTAAGCTCCTGTCGCCACCTTAACCTTGTTCGTCTTAAGCTTTGCGGCAGTGTTCACGCCGACAACAATCTTGACTCCCGCATTCTCGCAGGCGTCGACAAGCCTTTGCGTTATTATCCCGTCCAAGACCACGTATGCCGGCTTTACGTCAGAGAGCGTGTCTATCAAATCCTTAATCTCGACCTCCGCAATATCGCCCATACTCTCGTCAAAGAATTTTGCCACAAGCTTTCCGTTGATTGCAGTCAAAGCCTCGGCAAGCCTCGGGTCTTGCGGGGATTCCCGGCTGGCTGGCTGGCTTCTTTGGTCGCGTCCGCCAGACTGTGGGGGCCGCTGTTCTCTTGCTGAAAAATGCTGCCTCCGCTGGTCGCGTCCACGGTCGGGTCGGTCGAATTTCCCGCCCCCTCCGCGAACTTCACCCGGTTTGACCTGGTCTGAGGGGACTTTTCTGCGCAAGCTCATGATGACTTCCTTCTTGGTCAGCTCCTCAACCTCCTTGCCTTCCGGCGCGGTCGCAACAAAGTCTATGTCAGCAACCTGCATCAACTCCTTGAGTATCATCTGTCCTCCACGGTCTCCGTCGACAAAGACTATGACATTCTTCTTCCTGCTCAAGTCCTTAATCTCTTTCGGAATATTGGTTCCGCCAACCCCAATCCCGTTTTTTATCCCGCACTTCAACAGGTTGATTACGTCAGCCCTTCCTTCAACAAAAATGACTGTGTCGGACGTTTCAATAGACGGTCCTGCCGGAAGTCCGTTGTATGTCGTTATCTCGCTCAACTGGACTGCTTTCTTAACCTCATCAGTCAGCTCCATGCTGTCCGGAAGCTCGTCGTTGACAAGAGTCTTCAAAATGTCTTGGGCTCGGACCACCATCTTCTTCCGCTTAGTGTTCCTCGCGTCCTCAACCTTGTTGATGTGAATCTCTGCATTGCACGGTCCTACACGGTCGACCCCCTCTATTGCCGCCGCAATAATCGAGGTTTCAACCATGTCAAGACTGCTTGGAATGGTTACCTTGCCGGTCGACTTCCCGTTGTTAGTGGTTATGTCAACCTCTATCCTTCCTATCCTCCCGCTCTTTTGCAGATCCCTCAACTCTAATTCCTCCCCTAAAAGGCCTTCAGACTGTCCGAACAAAGCTCCGACAACGTCTGCCTTTTCAACAACCCCATCTATTTTGATGGTGGCGTAAACATTATATTTTACCGTATCTACTGGTGCTTTAGCCATTCTAATTTCACCTAAATCCTATTTTTTTGTTTTCTTTTTCATCCAGATTTTTTCTGGGTCGTCAACTCGCTTAACTTTAAATCAAGTTCTTCGCGGCAAACGTTTGGAAGAAACAGCTTTTTCCTGGGCGACTTAAGTCCTGAAACTATTTTCGCCCCGCGGTCTATCGCATGAAAAATGCGTTCGACCTCTTTATTGGCAGCACCCCCCTCCGCGCGCTTTGTTACCTTGACTTTCAGGAAGTCTTCGGCAAACTCAACGCATGTTTTCCTGGAGTTCGGAATTACTTTAATGTCGATTACACTGCCAACACACTGTCTTCCAGCATTCACAATCTGCTCTTGATTGGACTGTCTTTTTCAGACAGAGTTGGCGCGAATCACTTCATCCAGGACATTCAGAAAACTGTTTTGCTGTTCTTCGGTCAAGTTCACTTTCCCGGCGTCCTCAATCCTCAGGTCGTTGTTGTCTGCTACGACAACAAGCCCGGCGCTGACTGGGACTCCAAAAATCTTTTGCAGTCCTGGATTATCATTCAAATCGCTTATAATATTGTCTAACACGTCCATCATAATGCCCACGCGGTCTGGATTCACTCCCCCCTGCGGCATTGTTTCAGTATCTGCCATTATTAAATTTCACCTCTATAACGTCTGTTTTTGAAAACTAATTCTTCCAAAAATTATGTCTGGTTATTATTACAAACACAGTTTATAAAAGCTTTTAAATACCTTCTAGGTCAAAACATCAACAATCCTGCCTGAACTTATGGCGTTCTTCAGCTCCAAGGCGATTCTCCTGCCCATATACATGGGCTTGTCGTACTGAAGGTAGGTGTAGGGGTCTCCCCCAATGTTTGCGTTGCATCCCGCAACAATTCGGGCTGAAATCTCGAACGCCACAACCTCCAGATTGTCGGTTACAATGGTTTCAAGGCAGAATGGGCCCACAGCCCCCGGCGGCGCAATCTTTTTCGAGGTTTTTACTATTGCCTCCCCCATCTCAAGAAACTTGTTCAAAAGGCTTTCCCGGACTACCATCGGAAAGTTTCCGACGACGCTGAAACTAGGGTTTATGTCCCCCCCCAACTGTTCTGGGACTGGAATCCTGAATATCCCGTCGACGCTAGACTCATACCTCTTGTCAAAACCCATAAGCTCCGTCTTATCGTTCAAGACGCTTTGGAAATAGTGGGGGTAGACGCTCACCCCTGTGATATACTCTTGGAT